>CAZRNJ010000074.1:0-9930 GCA_964601385.1 uncultured Bacteroidales bacterium
CTAAAATAACAGCCTAGCAATACTTTGGCAAGGTGTAGTTCACCGGATGCTTACTGTGGCAGGATATACTTAAGCCTGCAGGAAATACCGTTGAGCATATCAGCAGCGCCGGTGCTATGGGTGCTTATCCCTGGGTGGAGCGTCAGCGGGGTATTTACGGTGTAATTCTGACTGTGACTCCTGTAGCCGGGTTATTCAATACCTATTTCAAAATTCTTGATGAACTGCGCAAGGAGGTTGAACGTTGTGCAGTAAATATTCCCAAAACTATCAGAACATCCGAAACAGCAATGCTTTATCCGAATCCGTGTTCAGGTATACTGCATGTCAGCAATATGAACAGCAGTGAGTATATTTTTGTTTATGATGTTGCAGGCACTCTGGTTTATAAGACCAAAGCTTCCGAAAAAATTGATATTTCCATGCTCTCTCCCGGTTTATATTTTATAAAGATCGGTGGAAAATATACTATGATAGTTAAGAAATAATTCGGAATAATAAAGCCACCATCATAGGGATTCATGATTTTTCTGGATATTATAAATGTTGTATAAATTCTTATACCATTTGGAAAAATATAATAGACCTTACTATTGCTGGTATTTTGGTATTATTCAACCAGTATCAGGTTATTCACATTCACATAATCAACGTAACCACAGCCTGCAGTCAGGATACCTATGCTGGTAAGTGAGTCGAGCAGGGGAGTATATGCGGTTTTATATATTTCAACAGAATCAAGATAAACAGTAATATTTTGATTTGATGTCAGTACCTGATAATCATGATATTCTTTAACATTTGTCTGAAATGCCTGTAGTTCCTCTGTTTCTCCTGAAACTAATTTTTCACCGAACCAGCATCGAATATAGGAATTACAGCCCAACTGGACAAAATGCAGTTGGATTTTATTTCCCTTACGTCCAGCCATCCTTATAACCACATCCGGACATGAATTTCCTTCATTTTGATTGTCTGTTCTTATTTTAAATTTATACCGGGCATTATCGGCATCAATGTCCCACATATTTACAAAAATAAATTTTGACCAGTAACGGCTGATGTTTAATTTTGAACTATTAATCATAAAATCGTTATCGGATATTTTCATAATACCATTTCTAAACATGACAGAGTCTATCTGGCATGGATATGTATGGTTCTCATCCTGTAATCGGGTGTACCACCCTTTTGACTGAATAATCAATACGTTTTTTTTTATGACAATATCATCAACAAGTATATCTGCAACAGAAACATCCGGCGTCTTATAACTGTGTATTATGCTTCCTTTACAATTGCTTGGGTAATATTTTTTAAATCCACTTTCAAACCTTATGACAACCCTGTTAAGAAATTTCTTTGGGATATCATAAGTAAACTTTATGTCAGCTGGCGAAAAAGCAATATTTTTATTACTGGTAAATACAAATTTATCTTCATTTATTCTTTTTATTTTTCCAAATTTTGAAATTATAAACAAAATAAGTATTATGCCAATAAGTAATATGGCTGTGAGGTATATGTACTTAGTAGCGCTTATTTTTGTTTTTATTTGTTTTTTTTGAGTTTTATCTCCTGTTTTTTTTTGTCGGTATTCATTCCATCCCGAATATCCAAGATAAATGGAGAGTGCATCTAATGTAGAAGGATGCGGGTTGGAAATTTTATCTGAATTTTCTTTGCCAAATAAACGTTTCAGTGTGCGGTGATTAATACTGATTTTGGATGCCTGTGTGATTTGTTCACTTAACTCCGTGAAATGATAATGTGTCCAGGTGTTGATTTCTCCAAGTAAGCTTTTTTCTACTACTTCCTTTATCAATAAAAATAAAATCTCTTGAGGGTATTTCATATTTGGTAATTCCTTGTTTTTCTGTATCTATACATTAGTGTCCACTTAAAATTAAATTACGTTCTTTGAAATCATTGGATATCTACAATTTACAAGGATTTTTTGTGCGTGACGATTTGAATTGATTATGTTAGCCTAAAAGGCTATCAATGAATCAAGGAAAATATGTTTTTGCCCAGATTGCAGAATTCTTACCACAACGTGTATTTGATGGAATCGCAGCAGAGTATTTAGGGAACAAATACGTGAAACATTTTACATGTTGGAATCAACTTTTATGTATGATTTTTGGTCAACTCACTAATCGTGATAGTTTGAGAGATCTGATTGTTGCGATAAATGCACACAACAAAAAATCATATCATTTAGGATTCGGGAAAAATGTCACACGAAGCAATTTGTCTAAAGCTAATGAATCCAGAAACAATAGAATATTCGAAGAGTTCGCATACCATTTAATAAGCATTGCTCGGAAACTCAATACAAAGAGCGATTTTGAAATCAAAGGAAAAATATATGCATTTGATTCCACCACAATCGATCTCTGCTTAAATGTTTTTTGGTGGGCAAAGTTTCGAAAAAATAAAGGCGGAATAAAAGTGCATACTCTATTCGAAGTCACAACACAAATTCCAGCATTTGTACACATCACACCAGCATCCGTTCACGACATGAATGCGTTAGATGAGCTCGTTTATGAACAAGGAGCATACTACATTTTGGATAGAGGTTATGTTGATTATTCCAGACTTTACAAGATTACCTTAAACGCATTCTTTGTAATACGAGCAAAAACAAATCTGTGCTTTAACCGAAAATATTCAAATAAAGTTAATAAATCATTGGGCGTGAAATGTGATCAGATTGGTGTTTTCAATGGTTACTATGCTGCCAAAGAATATCCGCAAGAAATTAGGAGAATAAAATTCTACGATAAAGAGAATAATAGAACTTTTATTTTTTTGACCAATAATTTTGAGCTCTCCGCAGAACAAATTGCCATGCTATACAAATACCGTTGGCAAATTGAACTATTTTTTAAATGGATTAAGCAACACCTCAAAATTAAAGCTTTCTGGGGTGTTTCTGAAAATGCGGTACGCATCCAGGTTTACACGGCAATTATCGCCTATTGCTTGGTGGTAATTGCGAAATCAAAATTGAAAATTGATCGATCAACTTATGAAATTCTACAAATTTTAGGAATTTCATTGCTTGATAAAACACCTGTAAATGAATTATTTAATAATGTAGAGAACCAAGATGTCAAAGAACTTTCATATAGACAACTGTCCCTCAATCTATTTTAAGTGGACAGTAATGGTATCTATATAATTACAAATATATAAATTATAATGTGTTTAAAATAAGGTATTAACAAATTTGTTTTCTGACTTGTCCAAAAAAAGTCAAAAAAAAATATGCCTTTAATTTAAAAGCTCCTTAAATACTTAGTATTTTTATTACATAAAGTAAAACAAGACATTGTCAATGAAATGATACCAATCATTTACAATCGTATTATGATGAAACAAACATGTTCGTTAATCACAACCGAGCTTGCGAGCTCAGCGAAGCTAAACAAGGATAAAAATACATACGATATTTTTAGAACTAAAAAATTAAATATCCATCCCGCGAATGCAGGACCAACCGAAAATGAATATAGTAGAAAATATCTCCCCTGTGTCCTTGGGGGAAGGGATATAGCATGATTGAAGATCAACAACTTAAAACTTGTATACGTATGAATAGTACATCAAATTTATTAATAGTATTTCATTCTGCAGTATTTTTTTTATTTATGACCGGCTGCATACATAAGAATGTAGAAAGAGGGAATAACCTTATGTTTTACGTTTCGCCGGACGGAAATGACACTAATAATGGATCCATTGAAAAACCCTGGCTATCCCTTGATGGGGCAAAAAAAAACATTGGTGCGATAGATAAAAGCGGAATAGATACAGTTTTTGTATTTTTCCGTACAGGTGAATATATTCATAACAATACAGTTGTTTTTAATATTAAGGATGGAAGTGAACATAGTATCGTTATATATCGTAATTATCATAAAGAGAAACCCGTTTTTTCTTCAGCTGTTCATCCTGTTTGGATTGTCACCAACATAATTGATGTCGGTAACAACGATAGTATAATCATGCAGACACCTATTGTCAGGGCAAATGTTAAGGCATCGCACATTGATATACTATTATGCAACGGTCGTTGGATGCCAAAGGCTCGATCACCACTGTTTATGCCTCATAGTGTAGAGGAAAAAGAATGGATGACAAGATACACGAAAATACCCAATAGCTTTAAGATTAGCAAATCGCAGGAAGGAAATTCATATTTATCTATCCTTCCGAAACAGAAATGGATACATAACATACTTCCGATTCAGGAAATAAATTTCAATGCAAATTTATTAAAGGTTGCTGTTCCTGCAACTTATGAGCTTGATTCAGTTGGTTTCGGGTCTTTTCCAGATGGCCATGCATGGATTGATAATGATCCTTTCAGCCTTGATGAACCGGGTGAATGGTATTTTGACCGGAATAGTCAGGTCCTGTACTGGTGGCCTGAGAAAATGGAAGATACCGCAAATGCAATAATCCCTGCTTTTACAGAACTCATCAGAGTGGAAGGAAGAATTAATTACAACAAAGTGGATACCTGTGTAAAGAATATATATTTTAAAGGCATTACATTTACCTGTGGCAGCATGCATCATTGGGAGGAAAATCATACAGGATGGGGATTACAGCACGACTGGGAAATGTTTGATAAACCTACGGCATTGGTCAGGTTTAGAGGAACGGAGCATTGCGGTTTGATCGGATGCAGTTTTATAAACAGTGCCGGGGCCGGAATCAGGATGGATCTGTCGGCTCACAATAATATAGTTGAGAGTTGTACTTTCTCTCACCTTGGAGGCACAGCAATCCTTCTTGCCGGGTATGGGCCGGGGAAAAAGGATAATAATCATGACAATAGAATTATTGATAACCGGATTGACCACATTGGAAAAATACTGTGGCATTCCCCCGGGATTTTTATATGGCAGAGCGGGAATAACATAGTTGCAGGTAATTATATTCACCATACGCCTTATTCAGGCATTATTATTTCTGGACGAATCACATGGGATAGAAAAGGGATGGAACAATGCTCAAAAACTATACGATGGAATGAAATACAGGAGCCGCTATCCGAAAAACCGGATTGGTATGTTATAGAAAAATACCTTCATGCGCGAAATAATATAGTTATGGAAAACGAAATACACAATATAATGCTTATGATTGGTGATGGAAACGCAATATATCTTTCAGGGGCTGGTCGTAACAACAAGATTTTACGAAATTATATTCATGATAATTATTCATTGCAGATCAATGCAAATATCCGCAGTGATGACGAACAGCACGAAACTATTATTCGTGGTAATATCATTGCTAATACTATGGCTGAAGGCATACTTATTAAAGGCCGGTGTATAATTGATTACAATATCATTTACAATCTAATGCCTGCGGATAAGAATGGCCGGTACTCAAATTACAACAGGGGTTACCTGGCTATGCCAACCGGGGTTGTAGATAACTCGGTATTCAAACATAATATAGTAGTATCATCAATCCCTGATCAAACTATTATTTATGCGGGAAAAGGAACACTGCTTGGCAGGGTTATTTATGAAAATATTGATATTGACAGCAATTTATACTATAATTATAAACAGGATGGCTGGACCAAAGATTATTTTGCTTTCGCAAGAGCCAAAGGTAATGAGTTCAATTCACTTGAATCAAAAATTGTATTCAACGATACTGAAAGACATAACTTTTCCTTTGATTATAAAAAGGCAATTCCTGTGGGATTTTTTGCAGATTCTTCTGCTATACAATTTGCTATTCAGTATGGACATGATGCTTTTGATGATGAAAATTCGTGGTGGCCGGTTATAGAAAAGAAAGCAGATAACAGACAGGTTAAATATCAAACAATTGACAATCTTTACATTACAGAATAAAGTTTTTTTGACAAAAAAAAAGTCAAAAAAAAGTCAAGGTTTTTATTAATTGCATTATTTATTCCTGTAATAAATTTAGTTTTTAGAAAATATTATATTTAAACTAAAACAAAGATTATGAACACGAAAATTATGAGAATCGTTACACTGCTTTTTTTAATCGCATACAACTTAATTGTTAAGGCCTCCTCAGGCGAAACAGAAATGATTTACATTGGCTCAGGCCAGTACATGACTACACGGGTTATGTGGGCCAATACCTCAGGAGCCTCGTATCACTTATGTGATTCTTTGTTTGAAGAAACACCATCAGGAGCAGTATTCACACCTCCATCGGACTGGATGCCGGAAACCGGATCTTCTCTAGTCCTCAACGGGTTCTTTGTAACCCTGTCAACATTTAATTCTGCTATTGCTGTAGGAAACAGGTTTATAATTAGACAAGAACGGGGTTGGTGCCAGATGATGACACAAAATACTTCCAATTTTTTCGATGAAGGTATTATCACCGCTTTAAACACGACAAACAATAAAGTTACGATTAAGTATTATGACAACCTACCCGCAGGATGTATTTTTTGGAACGATTCGGTCTTTGATTATAACGAGAGTGCTTTGTTTAAATATGAAAACGTACCCGGAGCCGAAAATGTTGTTTTAGCCGTGGGAAGACACGTTCGCATTTACAAACCGCGGCCGATGGTAGTGTATGCATTTACCAAAGCAGCGCTTGAAGATAACCGCACACCCCGCGACGGTAATCTTCTGGGTTGGATACGCACCGGTTTTTATCACGGCCAGGTTACGGGGACGTATAATATTTATTTTGCCGAAAAACGTAATGGTGAATGGGTTAATACTTATTCGATAGTGCCTAAATCTGAGAGTGTATCAACCATAGATGGGTACAAAATGACCCCCGAGGGGCTATATGCATCATGCCGGCCCGGTGACAGGATATTATGTGCACCCCGTATGCCGAGTGTTACAGAAAATATTGGAACCGATTATGGGCAGATGATACCCCAGGATGAAGAGTCAGTTATAGGTGTAATTGTAGCTGTAAATGGCAACAATGTGGATGTGGCCGTTGATTTTTGCCCTACCGGCAGAGCAGCAGATGCATACACAGATACTATAACCGTAACACTTGATACAGATGCGGAATACCATCTCAATGGTATAAAAGGGAGTTCTAAAACGGATGCTATAAAGGTTGGTAATTCGGTGAGGATTTTAAAAGGCATTCCAAATGGTATGTTACTGGTACGAGATGTGGGCAGTTCCGGCGAGTCAAAAATGTTTATTTCTAATCATCCGACAACCACTGCAGCCATGCCTACCAATTATCCTCGTATGGAACTTACTATTGAAGGCAAAGTATGGGTTCAGAAAGATACGCTCCGGGTAACCGAAAACCAGATGGCCAAGTTGGAAGTATGGGTTTATACCAATACCTCCACTGAAATAGAATGGTTCAGAAATGGCATTGCTGTACCCGGGTCAAAAAAGACCATATCGGACAACACATTTGTAAGCATCCAGGAATATGCAAATCTATCGGATGATGGCTCTGTTTTTGTATGCCGTGCAACCACCAGTGGAGGGGTAACCAATTCGGCGCCGATTGTACTTAAAGTAAACCCGGACACCTCACCTCTTTTAGTACAGAGTGTTGCTATTGGTGATAAAAATACTATTCAGCTTACCTACAATAAAGCGGTAGAACATGGCACAGGGCCCCATGGTGCTGAGAACCTGTCCAATTACAGTATTAGCAGCGGGATTACCATTAACAGCATTACCCTTATTGGTGATTTGAAGACGGTGATTATCAATACTTCAAATATGACCTCAGGGAATGATTATATCATTACGATCAATAATGTACAGGATATATCAGAAACCCCTGTTGAGATAGCCCCGAATACTCAGGCCATAGCATCATACAGAGTAAAATTCAGATATTTCAGGTATTCCATCAAAGCCAAGGCAGAGAATCTTACTCCGCGTGTTGAAGAGATGCGTTATATTTCTAAGGGAGTGCAATATGGAACAGGACAGGAGTATTTTGGTTTAGCCGATTCTTATAAGACATTTGACAATAGTGGTAGTACTTATTGCCAGATTAGTGTGGCTCAATATATTGGTTTGGATATGGGCATGGGTGAGGAGATATTGCCGGATACCCTTAAAATAGATGTAACGGTAGGGTCAGGAAGGAGTATTGCCGGATTTGTAGTAGAAGGGTCTAATGACTTTGCCAACTGGACTGTATTAATGGACAGGAACGATACTTTATGGGGAAGTTCCACATCTCCCTATTATTTCAAATTCGATAACAGTGGATTAAATCCGGACAGTATTCTTGTGGGAGCCAAGCAGGCACAAACCATTACATTCCCTGCCATAGGCGACCAGCATATCTCTGCCAGCCCGGTAACCTTGAATGCTACAGCCAGTTCGGGCTTACCGGTTACCTACTATGTGATGGGAGGCCCGGGAGAAGTATCAGGGAACCAACTTACGCTGAAAGATACCGGAACCGTTTGGATACGTGCCACACAAGATGGCAATACGGAATACTATTCGGCCTATCCTGTTGATCAGACCTTTAAAGTATATACCAATACAACATACCGTACAGTTAATTTTTATGTTAGAGACGGTAGTAATAATCCAGTAGAGGGAGTAACAATAAACATAGTCGGATATGGGACGGTTTTTTCCAACGCATCCGGTTATGCAGCAAAGTCATTGCCCGACAGCAACAGTTATAATTACACAGCCACCAAGACGAATTATTATGATACTTCCGGTAGTTTTATATTATCCGGGAGTGACATAACTGAAAATATAGTGATTATTCAGGCGCCATTATACCCGGTTACATTTAATGTAAAGGATGATTCAGCCCGGGCAGTACAGGATGCCTTGATCTCTGTTAATTCGGGTCAGTATTATACTGATATTAACGGACAGGTGATTATTAATCTGATGAACGGCAGTTATAATTACACGGTCAGTAAAATTGGATATATTAATAGTACAGGCACGGTAAATGTAACGGGCTCAGCGGTTACAGAGAATGTGACACTTGTAAAAGATACCAGTAAAATGAGCCAGACAATTACCTTTAATCCTATTCCTGACAAACTAACTACTGATGCGCCATTTACCATAACAGCCACGGCCAGTTCGGGACTACCGGTAACATTTACAGTGGTTTCAGGACCGGCAACGGTCAGCGGAAATACCGTTACGTTGAGCGGAGATACAGGTACAGTGGTCATCCGGGCCGAGCAGGGAGGGAATGCTAATTACTATCCAGCTCCGCCAGAAGAACAATCATTTAAGGTTAATTATCCTGCTTTTTATTGTATTGCTGATGCTGATATAACGAATGGATTTGTGCCATTAACCGTTAATTTTACGGGATGGGCCAATGACTGCAGTGTAGGAAATGGCTCATTTGAAGAATCCGGAGGCCAGGTAGTTATGGAAGCAGAGAATTATAGCAGTTCGAGTCAGAATGGCGATGTAGTTACATGGTTTAATGCTAATACAACTGCAGGATTCAGTGGTACGGGATATATTACAACGGCTACAGCAGCAAATGGTACGTGGACTAATGGATGTGATGCGAGCTATCAAATTAATTTTTCTACGGCCGGAACGTATTATGTATGGATCAGGCGTTATGCCATAGGTGGGAGTAATAATTCTTCTCATGTAGGATTGGATGGCACCGAGGCAGGAACATCATTTGACAATCTCACCAGTGATTATAATGCCTGGGCATGGAAAAAAGGAGGTACTACCTTGTCCGTTACTGCCGGTGAGCATACGTTTAATTTACGCCGTCGTGAACCGGATTACCGTACCGATAAAATTATTCTTACTACAAATAGTACATATACACCTACCGGAGAAGGTCCTGCGGAAAGTCCGCGCTCATCCGGAACAGGTTGTGTTTATGTCTGGAATTTTGGTGATGGAGATACTTCTCATCAGCAAAACCCTCAGCATATTTACA
>CAZRNJ010000075.1:0-9879 GCA_964601385.1 uncultured Bacteroidales bacterium
GTCATATACCGTGGCCATCCCAGCCGCGCATAAAAATCACAATCCTCTCCCAGATACTTATCCAAGCTGACAGCCAGAACATCCTCGGTAACAATAATGGATTGATTAAAGCCCGACATGACAGTATAAACGCTTGGAATTATTTTACCGGGAAATGCAGCGGCATAACGCCTGAATCCATCCGTAAGCAATCGTTCCACATCGCTGACATCAGGATAAACCGACATGATTTTCTGATAATTCAAATTCATGGTATAATCGGTTAGGAATGCCTTAAGATAAACAGGATAAGTTTTATTCTCCGTCCCACCGATATTGATAATCTGGTTATTATACAAATCGAAAAACCGGCTATAAACGGACTGAAGATGCAAGATATGTCTGTCGAGTGTATCAAAATCCACCGTAAACAGGTCCTTTTCAAACCGTTTAATGCAAACATTTACGGTATCAGTTACAGAGTTGTTTTCGGCGGTACCTGCACAAGAAGAAAGGAAAATCCATAGCCCCGTGAATACGGCTATAATCATCCGGAACTTAATCCAAGCCATAGAATTGCGATTTTTTATTGTCATTTTATATTGGATTATTCATTAAATGTTCAAAGATATTTTAATTGCCAAAGAGAAGCACAAAGATTTATCATTATTTTTACACAAAGCAGAAAAGAAAAACCACAGGTATGGAAAAAAAAAGCATAATACGTATACTCATTATAAATCTGTTTTGTTTGTATTTGAACAATGGGCATGCACAGGAACTACGGTTTGGGTTGTACGGCGACCCAAAACTCTCGTGGATGACGCCTGTGTCGAAGAGCATAGACAATAAGAACGTGGCAACGGGGATCAATTATGGCTTTTACCTGGATAAGTTCTTCGCCGAAAACTATGCCTTCAGTACCGGCCTGTCCATTGATAACATGGGCGCCGGCCTGCGCTTCACCGATACCTTTCTGATTGAGATTGACGATACCAAGGACAGTATAGTCAATGGCAGCAGCATTGATTATCATCTGCAGTATGTGCGGCTTCCAATCGGACTGAAGCTGTTTACCGACGAGATGGGGTATATAAAATTCTATGCCGACCTGGGGCTGACAACCGGTTTCAATATCAAAGCAACAGCCGATTACGACACACTGGACAAGGCAGATATCATGAAAGAAATTTCATTTCTGAACCTTGGATATCACTTCGGCATTGGTATTCAATACTCGCTTGGCGGCACGACAGCATTAAATTTCGGCATTTTATACACCAACGGATTCTGGAATGTAACCGGATTTAAAGATAAGGTAACCTTAAGCAATGTAGCGTTGCGGATAGGAATTGTATTTTGACAGAATAGCCATGAAAATAGCGCTTGCACAACTGAATTACCATATCGGCAATTTCGAGCTGAATACGGCAAAAATACTGGGAGCCATACAGCAAGCCACGGAGCAGGGTGCTGATTTGATTGTTTTTTCGGAACTCGCGATATGCGGTTATCCCCCGCAGGACCTTCTGGAGCGCAGTGAATTTATTGACCGGTGCATAATAGCGATAAACAAAATCGCCATCCATAGCAAACAAACGGCAGTGCTTATCGGCGGCCCTTCATTAAACAAAGGGAGTAAAGGGAAAAGCTTGTTTAACTCCTGCTATTTTCTGGCCGAAGGGAAAATTGCCGCTGTAGTGAACAAAACCCTTCTACCCACCTATGATGTGTTTGATGAATACCGCTATTTTGAGCCCAACACACATTTTGAACTGATCAACTATAAAGGGATGAAAATAGCCGTCACGATTTGTGAAGACCTGTGGGACGAACAGCCACAGGTCACCCCGATGGACAGGGAAAAACCCTATAAACTTTCACCTCTTGAAGAATTATCGAAGCAGAATCCGGACATGATTATCAATATCGCGGCTTCGCCATTTGCATACACACGGATACAAACAAAACAAGATATCTTTTCCCAAAAAGCAAAGCGCTATGGGGTGCCGGTGATATATGTAAACCAAACAGGCGGACATACCGAACTTGTATTTGAAGGAAATTCGATGGTATTTAACCGGCAGGGATTACTGGTAAAACGATTAGCGGGCTTTTCTGAAGATATCGCGATTGCCGATACCGGCATACTCAACAAAATGGCTCCATTAGCCGACTTGAAGCCGGATAATGCCGAGCTGATCCATGATGCATTAATATGCGGGATAAAAGATTTTTTCGCCAAAACAGGATTCACCCGCGCAGTGCTTGGCCTATCCGGAGGTATTGATTCGGCGATTACATTAGTGCTTGCATCAAGAGCGTTAGCCCCTGAAAACGTGCATGCCCTGCTGATGCCTTCGAAATATTCATCGGCGCACTCCATTGACGATTCGGTAAAACTTGCAACACACCTTGGCATTACCCATGATATCATCTCCATTGAGCCAATAGTCAATAGTTTTCACAGTACATTGCAGCCGTTTTTTAATGAAGCGGTAGACGGTGTTACTGAAGAAAACATACAGTCGCGGATAAGGGCTGTACTGCTGATGGCCTATTCGAATAAGTACGGATATATATTACTGAACACTTCCAATAAAAGCGAGGCAGCCGTTGGATATGGAACTCTTTATGGCGATATGGCAGGAGGATTATCTGTGCTTGGTGATGTTTATAAAAGCAAAATTTATGAACTGGCCGGCTATATTAACCGCCATGAGGAAATTATCCCGCATAACATCATCGAAAAGCCGCCATCGGCCGAATTGAGGCCGAACCAGAAAGACACTGATTCGCTGCCTGAATATTCACTGCTCGACCAGATTCTGTATAAATATATTGAGCAACAGCTTGCGCCGTCAGCCATTATTGAAGCAGGATACAATGAACAACTTGTTAAGAAAGTAGTACAGCTTGTCAACACTAATGAGTACAAGCGTTACCAGACCCCCCCTATGCTTCGCGTATCGCCCAAGGCATTTGGCATTGGCCGGAGAATGCCAATAGCAGCAAAATACTGACAACACAAGTATTTAACTTTCAAATAATTATAAAAACATATTGTATTCCGGAACAGTAACATCACCAATTTATTCGTGAACTATATGTAATGTTGAAATAAAATTTTTAATTTTGCACGCGAAGTTCTTATATTTACTGTAAAAACATCAGGCGGAAGTAGCTCAGTTGGTAGAGCATAACCTTGCCAAGGTTAGGGTCGCGAGTTCGAGTCTCGTCTTCCGCTCAAAAAAACACCAAAAAAATAAGCAGACCAACCGTTCGTTCATCAAACATCATAATTACAAGAAAATTATGACGAACACTGCTTTACCGACAACGATAAGCCCGGGTGGTGGAACTGGTAGACACGCAGGACTTAAAATCCTGTGGCCAGTAATGGCTGTGCGGGTTCAAGTCCCGCCCCGGGTACGCCGGATTCATTTTTTCCCTTCCACCACAATTACAATTTCACCTTTTACATTTCCTTTAGCAAAGTAATGAGCCAGCGCAAAAAGCGTATCCCTTTTAGTTTCTTCGTAAAGTTTGGTTAGTTCCCGCGACACACTGGCATTACGTTCACCGCCCAAATACTCTGCAAGGTCGGTGAGTGTTTTGACCAGCCGGTGAGGTGATTCATAAAAAATCATTGTACGCAATTCGGATGCCAGTTCTTTCAGTCGTGTCTGCCGGCCTTTCTTTAACGGCAGAAAACCCTCGAAGCAAAAGCGGTCCGAAGGTAACCCGGAATTAACCAATGCTGGAATAAGCGCAGTGGGTCCCGGAAGACATTCAACTGTCAGCCCATTACTAATGGCCTCGCGAACAAGCATAAATCCCGGGTCGGAAACCGAGGGAGTGCCTGCATCTGAAACAAGAGCAATTACTTTTCCGGCAAGCATACTATCAATAAACCGTTTTAACGTGCTCCGTTCATTAAATTTATGATGACTGAAAAGAGGTTTATCAATCGTGTAATGATCAAGCAACCGGCGGGTAACACGTGTATCTTCAGCAATAATAAATTCAACTGTCTTTAATACATCCAGAGCCCTGCAGGTGATATCGTTCAGATTACCTATGGGTGTAGGAACGATAAAGAGAGAAGTCATAATTATTCTGTTTGCATTTTTAGTTCAGCCCTATCAAGAAACTATATGATAACAAGTAACCATTAATTGCTGTAACGGCGTTTAAGAAAAGCCATAAACCCGACAACAACATCATTATCCATCACCCATCTGAAATTCTGTTTGATGTAGGCCTCGGCATCTTCAAATGACTGCAGTGCATTAAGATCATTGATTACCTGATTAAATTTTTCCCTGTCGCCATTGAAGAGTTCTTTAGTCAGCAAATATTTATCATTTACGCCCAGCGCTTTGCCAAGATCATCAATTGGTTTATTAATAAATTTACTGCTCAAATCATTAATGCTCTTTTTACGGGATAAGTTTTCGTTCAGATTTTTTGTAGTACCGGAGAATTTATCTGCAACGGTTTTGGCTTTAGCCGAAGGATTTTTGCGGACTGGTTTAGCCGGTTCATCGTGAACAGAAACCTCAATATCCTGATTAATCGGGACAGTTAAGGAGTCAGAATGAAATCGCGGCAAAGAGATTTTTTTTCCTGCTCCGGGCTGAGATTGTTTTAAGCGGATCAGATAAGCATAGATTTCGCGCAATTTGTCGAGTGCAAGATCAATTTCGATTTCCGGAATCTCATCCGTATAATTTTCGAAATATTCGATCAGGTTTTCCACCTCACGCAGGTCGTGAAGGATGTGAGCGCAGATTTTTACTGAATCATTCATTGCTGTTACAGATTAAAATGTAAAAATAGCAGAAAATAATTAACCCATTCTATGCAATAGAAGGTTTTCTATTGCATAGAATGGATAATAGTGAATGTTATTGTTTGGGTCGTATTAGAGTTAAACGAGATATTTTAATTTGAATAATCCCCCCTGCCCCCCTTTTTCAAAGGGGGAAGTAAGAATTCGCATTCTTTAAAGGGGGAAGTAAGAATCCGCATTCTTCAAAGAAGGGAAGTAAGAATTCGCATTCTTTAAAGGGGGAAGTAAGAATTCGCATTCTTCAAAGGGGGAAGTAAGAATTCGCATTCTTCAAAGAGGGGAAGTAAGAATTCGCATTCTTTAAAGGAAGAATAAGGAATTCGCATTTTATAAAGGGGACTGGAATTTGTAATTTTTAACATCTCCCCCTTTGAAAAAGGGGGGCAGGGGGGATTACATTTTTCAAGAGCGTCAATCATTGCCCTATACCATTTGGAATTATAATCCGGGATATTGCAAGGCAAAACGACAGACAGGTAATCAAATACCTGCAAATACGATGTTAAACACCACTAAGTTTTTTATAACGCAGCCGTTTGGGTTCAGCATTGCCGAGCCGTTTTTTCTTGTTTTCTTCGTAATCGCTGAATCCACCTTCAAAGTAATAAACCTGAGAGTCGCCCTCAAATGCAATAATATGTGTACAAACCCTGTCGAGGAACCACCTGTCATGAGAAATAATAACTGCGCAGCCGGCAAAATTATCAAGCGCCTCTTCAAGGGCACGCAGCGTATTAACATCCAAATCGTTTGTTGGCTCATCGAGCAGCAACACATTAGCGCTTCGTTTAAGCGTTAGTGCCAGATGAAGGCGATTTCGTTCTCCACCCGAAAGAACGCCACACTTTTTACTCTGATCGGCTCCACTGAAATTAAACCGCGCGATATACGAACGGGCATTAATGATCTTACCATTGATTTCAATATTTTCGGTACCGCCCGAGATAACGTCAAACACACTTTTATCGGGATGGATCTCTTTATGCACCTGATCAACATAAGCCAGCACAACCGATTCGCCAATTTTGATTGTTCCCTTATCCGGTTTCTCTTCGTTCATGATCATACGAAACAGCGTTGTTTTGCCGGCACCATTCGGGCCGATGATACCCACAATACCGGCCGGAGGGAGGTTAAAAGTAAAATTCTCGATCAACAGTTTTTCGCCAAATGCTTTAGACAATCCGTTGGCGCTGATAACCTCATTTCCAAGCCGGGGCCCGTTAGGGATAAATAATTCAAGACGTTCTTCTTTTTGTTTAATATCCTCATTAAGCATCTTCTCATAATTCTGCAAACGTGCTTTTCCCTTTGCATGCCGGCCTTTAGCGCCTTGTCTTATCCAGTCCAGTTCACGTTCGAGGGTTTTACGACGTTTACTTTCCTGTTTTTCTTCCGTAGCCAGACGTTGTGTTTTCTGTTCGAGCCATGATGAGTAATTACCCTGCCAGGGTATTCCCATTCCCCTGTCCAGTTCAAGAATCCATCCTGCTACATTATCGAGAAAATACCGGTCGTGTGTAACAGCAATGATTGTTCCTTTATATTGCTGCAAATGCATTTCGAGCCATTGAACAGTTTCGGCATCCAGATGGTTTGTCGGCTCATCAAGCAACAAAATATCCGGTTCCTGCAAGAGCAGCCGACATAATGCTACCCGGCGACGTTCACCGCCCGACATGGTTTTTACCAAAGTATTACTTTCTGGACAATTAAGGGCAGACATGGCCTGTTCGAGGCGATTATCAAGATTCCACAAATCGTGCTGTTCTATTTGATCATTCAATGCCGATTGCCTATTAATTAACTTCTCCATCTCTTCATCGCTCATCGGCTCGCTGAATTTATTATTTACTTTATCATACTCATCCAGAATATCGGTATAATGCTTCACCCCTTCCCTTACGATCTCAATCGCTGTTTTCGATTCATCCAGTTTAGGTTCCTGTTCAAGTATGCCAACAGAATAACCGGGAGTAAAATGAATATCGCCCTGAAAATCCTTATCTATCCCGGCAATAATTCGCAGAAGAGTTGATTTACCAGCACCATTCAAACCAAGAATACCGATTTTGGCTCCATAATAAAAAGAAAGATAAATATCCTTAAGAATCGTTTTACCGGTATTTAATGTTTTTGTTACATTAACAAGAGAAAAAATAATTTGTCGGTCCATATCATTACTATTTTAAGTGCAAATATAATTGAGAAAAACAATCTAATACCAAAGTGCAAAAGTATTTAGTATAAAGTGCAAAAAGTATGTCTATTTTAATTATATCATTGGATAAACCCATTCTAGAAGGGTTTCTATTGCATAGCGATTAAAAAAACACATACCATTTAGCTTGTTTATCAACAACCTAAATTCGGGATTAACCCAACTAATCCAATAGTGTACCATTTCTAATGGTTTCCATTGAATAAGTTGGGATAAATATTTCCGCATTTTCTAATGCGGAATGTGGCTCAAAATGAACAAATAAAACCCGGGAAAATACTATTTCCACCAATAACAGAATAAAACCGGTTATTGAACTATATATCCGTTATTTTGATTAGTTCCCTGTACACCCTGTCAACCGGAAGCCCCATTACATTATAAAATGAGCCCTCAATCTTTTTTATTCCGATATACCCGATCCATTCCTGAATACCATAAGCGCCGGCCTTGTCGAATGGTTTAAAGGTACGGATATAATATAAAATCTGTTCAGACGAAAGCCGGTTAAAATAAACCCTGCTTTTCTCATAAAAAGCCATTTCACGATGAGAAGAGAGCAGGCAAACCCCGGTAAGCACCTCATGCATCTGGCCCGATAAGGCCGAAAGGATATTAAATGCATCCTGTTCGTTAGTTGGTTTGTTAATAACCCTGTTTTTAAGCCAGACAATGGTATCGGCGCCAATGATAACAGTATTACCCTTAATCATTGAAGAGACAGCGCGGGCTTTACGTTGGGCAAGGAATACAGGGATGCGTGTTTTAGAAAGATGCCCGGGGTACTTTTCGTCAATATCTTTAGCAATAACCACTTCGTAGGGGATGCCGGCATCTTTCATCAACTGTTGCCGTCTGGGGGAAGTTGAAGCAAGGATAATCCTGTAATTACCAAACTTATTAACAGACATTACCCGGCTGATTGAAGGATTAAGAAACCAAACACAAGAGAATACAATATCCCGGTAACCATAACCAGCTTAATCACTGATGCAGCAAGCATATACTGGTCTCTGCGCTTTGCGCGGATAACCGTTGCGCCGGAAAAGAGCAAGGGGATTAAAATAAAGAAAAACAGATAAAACAAGCTATAATACTCGACGCTACCATCGGAACGGATAACAAGAAATCGAACAAACAACCACAAAATTGCAGCAATCACAATTGAAGCCAAAAGGCAGATAACCACCTTTGTAATGTTCATTCCAGCCACAACAGGAAGGGTTTTTTTACCGGCAATGATATCTCCATTCACGTCAGCGGCATCTTTAATCAACTCACGCAAAAGAGACACCAAAAAGCCAAAACCGGAAAACAAGGAGATAATTAAAAACACCGGCCTGAAACTGGTACCGGCATTAAAAAGGATATCGTGATACCTGATATTCAGTAAAGGGATTTCGAAAATAACAGCCATAACCGGGATAACGGCTGTAAGAGCAGAAACAACTATACTGCCGACAAAAACCTGAAACTTATAAGTAATAGAATAAAAATACAACAATCCGGCAGGAATAATAAACAGCATAAGCAAAACCATGTTTCCGCAATAGATGGAGAGCACAGCGCCACCTGAAATACCCAGCAGATTAAGGAGGTAATAAACCATTATTACCACCCTTCGGCTAACCACCTTTTTCGGATTTGCAGATGACCGGTTCACTACATCTGATTCAATATCATAATAATCATTAATAATATACCCCGCGGCAGCAATAAACAGAACAGACATAACCAGAAGAGCAAAAAAAAGCGGCTTCAACTGCAAGTCCATTTCATTAACACGCAGAACAGGATACAAAATAAAAAAGCGCATACAACACAAAGTAAGAGCTATAATGAGCAAATTTGGCCACCGTATAATCTGCCACCATGATTTATAAATATACGTTTTAATCATTTATTTTCACCAGTTAAGAAATTGGGGATCGAGCCAATTTCCTTGTAACTTAAGCACTTGTTCAATCACATCACGGACACATCCCTGTCCGCCCTGTTTATCCGAAATATACGAACAAACCTGTCTGACCTCTTCGGCAGCATCAGCAGGACAGCAAGCCATACCACAAAATGTAAGCGCCTCGATATCAGGAATATCGTCGCCCATAAATAAAATATTTTCGGGTGACAAATGATATTTGTATGCAAAATCGAGAAGAGAATCTTTTTTATTAAAAGCCCTGCTATAAATATCTATAATACCCAGATTGGCGAATCGTTTATAAAGTGGGTCGGAATGGCCGCCGGAAATAATAGCAACAGGATACTGTTTTTTAACTGCATATTGCAAAGCATAACTGTCTTTAATATTCATATTACGAAGCATTTCACCCGAAGAGTCAAGCACTAAACTGGATCCGGATAAAACGCCATCCACATCAAAGCCAAATGCCTTGATTTTCACAAGATCACGTCTGAAATCATTCATTTATTGCTGTAATAATCAAAAATACTGCTGGAGACAAATCTATATAATTTCGCTGAATCAGGATCATCTTTGAGATAAGACAGATGACGCTTAATGGTATTACTATCGCCCCGGCGGGCAGGTCCTGTCTGAATATCTATTGGATTATATTTTAATGCCTTATAAATTGTTTCATTAAGTAAAGGTTTAAATACGTTGAAAGATATTTTCTCCTTTTTTACAACTTCCTTTGCTCTTGCAATGAAATGATTCACAAAATTACAGCAAAAAACGGCTGCAACATGTAAAGCGATGCGTTGCCTGTATGTTGAGCTACGAACCTGTAAAGACAAAGTCGCTGCCATTTTGCCCAAAGCAATAGTTGTTTGATTATCAGATCCTTCAATAAATAAAGGG
>CAZRNJ010000076.1:0-9871 GCA_964601385.1 uncultured Bacteroidales bacterium
CATTGGTGGTTTTTATCATTACCGCAAAACTAAACGCGATTTTTCCGTTGTGGGCTTATTGTTTTTTATGACCGGTATTGCCATTGTCATCTATCTAAACCAAACACCGCTTCAGCCGCGGGAACGGGATTATGCCTATGCTGCGTCATTTTATGCTTTTGCGATATGGATCGGACTGGGTGTGCTGGCATTATATGAGTTTATGCAGAAAAAAATTCATTCCACCATCAGCAGCATAGTTGTTACTGTTATAACCTTGCTGCTTGTTCCCGGGGTGCTTGCTGCTGAGAATTGGGACGATCATAACCGCGCACGGCGTTATACGGCGCGCGATTTTGCATATAATTACCTGCAAAGCTGCGAGAAAAACGGATTTATTTTTACCAATGGCGACAATGACACGTTTCCTTTATGGTACGCGCAGGAAGTGGAGGGCATTCGTACTGATGTGCGCGTTGTTAACCTGAGTTACATTGGTGCCGACTGGTATATTGATCAGATGAAGCGCAGGGCTTATGAATCGGCTCCTTTGCCCATCTCATTCACGCGCAGCCAGTATTTGCAGGGCCGGCGTGATGTGATTTATCTGATTGACCGGGGTATTGCCACACCGGTAGATATCCGTGAAGCACTCAAATTTATTGCTTCAGATGATCCAAATACAAAATATAATACAGGTGATGGAAGCGCAATCGAATACCTGCCGACAAAGCAATTCCGTTTCGCGATTGATACAATGAAAGTATTACGGAATGGCACTGTCCCTGCTTCACGCAGGAATGATGTGGAAAAAGAAATGACCTGGCAGATTAACCGGAATTATATCATTAAAAATGATCTGATGGTGCTCGATTTGCTGGCTACTAATAACTGGGAACGGCCAATGTATTTCGCCATTACGGTTTCATCGGATAATTATCTGAATCTGGAGAAATATT
Source organism: uncultured Bacteroidales bacterium (assembly GCA_964601385.1). Classification (GTDB taxonomy): domain Bacteria; phylum Bacteroidota; class Bacteroidia; order Bacteroidales; family JBBRXJ01; genus CAZRNJ01. Next base: position 939 of record CAZRNJ010000076.1, read on the forward strand.
TTCATATGCACGGATTGGCGTATCGCGTGATGCCTGTTTATGCGGCCGGCGACATGATTGATGTTGGCGGGATGGATACCGATATAATGTACGATCGGTTGATGAATTGTTTTCGATGGGGAGGAGTGAATGATGAACGCGTTTATCTCAACGAAGATAACCGGCGTATGCTCAGCAATTACCGCAGTAATTTTGCGCGTGTGGCTACCGAATTATTAAAAATAAACAAGAAAGATTCGGCCATGAAACTGCTGGATCGTTGTATGGAACTGATCCCTGACAGCCGTATCCCTTTTAATTATTTTAATCTCGCTATGGCCGATGCCTATTTAAAACTGGATAAACGTGAAAAGGCAGAAGAAATACTGAATTCGCTGGCCCAACAGGTACAACAAAACCTCGACTTTTATATTTCGCTGCGTGAAAAGGCAATGGATTTGGATTATGAGAAAAAACTGAATTTGCATATTATGCAGGAAATCCTGAAGCGTGGAGATGAAAACAAAATCGAAACATTAGGAGAAAAATTATATCAAAAGTTTAATGAGTATCTGACCATTTTGTCACCAACATTAAAAGGATAATTTATGTTTAATCTTACCTCGCCAACCATATTGCCAAAACTTTTTCCCTGCTTCACATGGAGCATGAAAGATAAGTCGGACAAAGTGTTTCTGACCTTTGATGACGGCCCGGTACCTGGTGTTACCCGTTGGGTATTATCTACGCTGAAACAATTTAATGCTAAGGCCACTTTTTTCTGTCTGGGGAAAAATGTAAAAAATAATCCTGACTTGTACAGTGAAATTATTGAAAACGGACATTCTGTAGGTAATCATACTTTTAATCATTTAAAGGGATGGACATCAACAGCCGAAGAATATACAGACGATATAAAAATGGCTGAAGAGGTTATTGAATCCAGAATATTCAGGCCACCGTATGGAAAGATCAGTCCGGCACAGGTAGCATTGGTGCGAAAAAAATTCAATATCATTATGTGGGATGTTTTAACCCGCGACTATGATTATAAGTTAACGGGTGAAGAATGTCTGAATAATGCCACTACCTATATACAGCCGGGTTCTATTGTTGGGTTTCATGATTCGTATAAGGCAGAAAAGAATTTGAAATATGCGTTACCTCGTACTCTTGAGCATATTTATAACAGTGGGTTAAAGCTTTCAGTCCTGTAAATAAAGTTTAGTTAGACAAATGAGCAGAAGCCGGTCTTTGTGGCCGGCTTTTTTCTTTCCTGACTTGTTATAATCCGCGATTTTGCAATAGAAATTCCTATATACTATAAAACCTACATTTCTATTGCATTAACGCGGTAACCCCGCCTTAGAAAATCTTATTGTTAGCAATCCAGCTAACGATTAGATTTTCAAGAGCGTTTTTCAGTTGGTTTCATCAACTGAAAAATCCGGGATAATTAGTCAATAGAAACTATTAGAAATGGTACACTATTGGATTAGTTGGGTTAATCCCGTCCTGAGTACTCGGGAGAAAAATAACCATTCAGGTTGTTGATAGACAAGCTAAATGGTATGTGTTTTTTTAATCGCTATGCAATAGAAAACCTTCTATTGCATAGAATGGGTTTATTGTCCCACGGATCGCACGGATAAAACCGGTAGTTCGTCTCTTTGCAGATGTTTATTGAATAGATTGGAATTTTAATTCCGAATGGTATAAAGTACTGATTATTAAGCCCAAAATTTCTTCTGCCGGTATCTATTGCTTTTTTAAATAACTGATTATTAATGTATTAAAAATTCTTAATGTATTTAAATACTGCTAAATCAATAGTTTACATTATACAGCTACCGTTTAGAAAAAAAATGCAATATAATATTTTAAGTCATTGAAGATCAAGACATGTAATATTTTGTAACACAAAGTTAATGATTGGAAATGCAGTTTGAACAAATTTGAACAAACCCATGCAACATTTGTGCTATATTTTGAGATAATAGAGCAACATAAAACCGCCTGTTATCAATATATTTGTATATTAAATTAGTGTAAATGTTCAGGAATTGAGTTTTAAATGAATAAATATGAATTAAGCGAAAAGAATTGAAAAAGAATGATAGCAGGAATTTTATTTGATAATAAAAAAGTGAAGACAGGTAAAGAATTAGTTAATCAAAATAACAGTACTTGAATTTTGTGTAATGGTAGAAAATTTTAATGTTTTATTTATGAAAAATATTAAATTAAATGAAATTAAAAGTGGCCGGATAATTTTTTCTATCTCACTTTTAATTGTCGGATTGAAGGCCGCGTTTGCCATTCATCCTGACCTTGACACGCTTGATGTTTGGGTAAGCGTTAATGATGGATTTTCGAAATGTGCCCCATTAGGGCAGTCGGCTGGAGTTGCCTGGTGGGCTCAGGACGACTGGACTTTCCAGAATTTTGTTCACAAGCGTGGCTCTACCTATGCATGGATACATTATCGCACCCCCGGCGAAACTGATTATAATAATCCGACGAACACATCAAACTGCCCGGATGGCTTATTTAAGCACGATACGCTTACAAACAAATGGATAAGGGTGGCCAATTATCCTGAATATCTGGGAGGATACTATACTAATTTTGATTTGCTCACCAATATGAATCAAATATACTGTGTTTATGCAGGCACCGTATGGGAACTGGTAGAGCCGTCTGATCCGGTGAATTATCCTACCGGATGGAAGATAGTAAGCAAGGAGCCACATAAGATTTTTACAGCGGGAGATTTGTTTGGTTATTCAAATATATCCTGTATACCCGGTGGATTTGGGGCTGAAGACCAGACCGGCCAGTTCGGAAATCCTAATATGGCTGTAATTGAAGCAATAGGGGATACTATTTTTGCGATTTTTTATAGTGAAGATGAAGCAACCTGTCCTCATAAACTAGCCCGGTTCAGTATTAAAGACGGAATATGGCTGTTGCAGGATTTGCCACCTTATCCGCATGGTATCCCGGGAGGAAATGATATGGCCCGTACACAGGTAACTGATTATATTGGCGGATATTTCAGGTTTTTCATTGTTTATGGTGATGATGGTGACGGTACCGGCGGGTTTGTGGATTGTCCGTGGAATGGCGGCGGGACTACTGAGGATGTGTATTGTATAAAAGTAGTTTTTGTATTAGACCCCAGAACCAATACATGGCGAAATATTTCCAGAGGGCCGAACTATACAAACCTTACCGGCGATGGTTGGGTAGCCGATGGTGGCCGTGGTCATCTGCGCACTAGCTGGGATAAGGAAAATATTTATCTTAATACACAGCGCGGTACTTATATGTGGCAGGGTGACCGTTGGGAGTTTGTAAATAACCGCGGCCGTACACCGGAAATAATTACCACAAACGGTATATTTTATGGTGGAGCTACTCATTCAGGTACCCTGACAGGTGGTGGTGGCGCTATTGAGCGGTTTATTAATGCTAATTATCAACGTATTGGTTCTAATGAAGATTATAATTATCCATGTGAAGAGGATGGTACCAATGCGTGGTCACCTCAATACAATCCTTATTACGAGGATTTGTTTACTCCGGATGATGGGCATACCATCTATAGTTCATTATCTCAGGTTGGTTGCTATTCGGGTTATCATTACAGGGATACATTGGGAGGGTCTACTGCAAATGAGCCCTGGGCGGGGCTGTATTATCTGAAAGTAGATGAAAATAAACCTGCCGGTGTACGTAATCTTCACGTTGAGGCAGCCACTTACCTTGGCGGAAGCACAGGTGGCAGGGGCAATAAACCTGTGGGAGTTGGTATTGGCGCTAATAACCATATTTTCGTAGCAGGCAACTTCGACGGTATCGTTGGCCGTAAACATGCAAATTATTCCCATACCCTGTTACATGGTTCTGCATCTACCGACTGGGGCAAAATTATCCGGCTCAATACTTTTGCTGATACTATACTCAGTGCTGTTACTTTAGGCACAGCTATTCATGATTATGAAATGCAACCCTATGGTGACCTGCGTATGGTTGTGGCAGGCAACTGGGGCGTTTCTGTTATGGATTCTTCTGCCTCCAGCATTTATTGGGAAAAAACATACGCTTATTTTAATTCGGTAAATCCGGGTGGCGCTTTGTTGGTTGATATTTCGAACGATGGTAAAGTAGTGGTCATGAAATGTAAAGACCCTTATCCTATTGGTGAAAATGAAGGTACAGCTTATTTCTGGATTTTTGATAAAAATGGCAATTCATTATGTAATGATAATCCTTTGTCATTTTATATAACCCAGTTTGCAAATATTGCTACTGCCGAAGGTGATCCGGGCGATAATGATGTTTCGCAATTGCGGTTCAATGACATCAGTTGCATTGGCGACACTCTATTCTTTGTTGGAAATGCACAAGACCGTCTTGACTGTGATATTGCCTGCGGTGAATGTGCAGGTTTACCTGTACAGTCACCTTTTATTATTGCATATACAGTAAATGGGTTGGGTAGTTGGCAGTATTTATGGCGAACATGGGGATTCCGGGGCGGAATGATGGGAAAAGACCAGGCCGACTCACGTGGTTACCGTATTAATATAGGGAAAGATAATCTTCTGTATTTTCTCGGTGAAATGGCCGGTGGTAACTCTGTATTCCGCTGGGATGGAAAATCCGTTGAATGCCAGGCATTACACCCCCGTAAGATCATCGAATGGGACTGGTACAATTCTCCTATGCAGACGGCTTCTGAGCATAAGGGATATGTATGTACTATAGATCCGAATACAGGTAAAGTACAGCGCGGACAAATGATTATTCCCCGTACCAGTGACATGGATGGTAATTCATTTAGGGTATATAATGGTTATGTATATGCCGATGGCAAGGGATATGTATATGTTGGCGGACAGGCATCTTATGCATATGACGGCCGTGATGTGCAATTCCTTAATGGCCGGAAAATCGGTGATTATGCCGGCGGAGATATGTGTATGCTTATCATCAGTCCTGACTATTACCAGCGTACCTTCTGGGGCACATTCTCAGACACCCTGGGCACTGGTACTATGGTGGGTTTTGGTGTCCGCGGGAACATCATTGCCGGGCTTGGAGAAACAGGATATGGCCGTATGTTTACTGGAGCCACAAGGGTAATAGATCCCTATTATGGCACCAAACAATTCGGTTTCGACTGGGGAATCAATAAAAATCCTTTTTATCCCGATTATGTTGAACCCAAAGATGACACTCCTTTTGATGCATATTTAGCCGTATGGTACCAGGATGTCTGGAATCATTCTCAGGATACGTTAGAGCCCAATCCTATTGTGAGTGATACCATTATCTGTGATTCGGCTTTCTTCTGCAAAGCTGATTTTACGGTTAAAGAGATACCTCTGCCTGATTATCAGTGGAATCCTCTTCAAACAGATATATCCGTATGTGTAAACCAGGATATTACTTTCACCGATAAATCGGTCTGTGCGGTTGACTGGAACTGGGATTTTGGCAGTGATGCCCGTATAGCTCCGTTTTATCTTGTTTCCCAGGCCAGTGGACAAGGACCATGGACAGTTAAATTTACCCAGCCGGGACTTAAAGATATTGGCCTGACTGCGACATTATTGAGTAAGGATATTAATTGCAATGACACCTATATTACGGATGTTGAAATTAAACCTTATTATGTTAATGTTATTCCTGATACACAAACTATAGGTCCTGTCATGGGCACTGCCTCAGTATGCCAGGGCCAGGAAGCGATTTATTCAGTGAGATATTTTTACGGTGTCGAGGATTATGTGTGGTCAGTACCTGCTGACGCAACCATTATTGACGGACAAGGCACCAATCAGATACGCGTGGTTTTTGGCTCTACTAATCCTTCTCCGGTTAGCGTTTATGCAAAATATGCATGTGGAAATACTCCTACAGCTTCTCTTAACGTAACTGTTATCGCTGCAGGAGCGAATACAGTATTATTAGTCGCGGGGGATGATATGATTGTTGTGGATAATGAAGAGTCCGGTTTTGTATTAAATACCACAACCGCTACAGTAAATAGCAATGTATTATCAACCACACAATCCCCTTTTATTGGTGCAAATTACAGATATATTGATATTGATGCCGATGCCGATAATGCTTATGCCCGTTATACTCCTACATTGCCAACTGATGGTATGTATGAGGTGTTGATACATTATCCCTATATGCAAGTGTCTGATCCCAAAATAATTCCTTTTGAAATTTCTTATAATGGAGGTACACATACAGCTAATATTAATCAGAGTTTAACTGGTGGATACTGGATCAGTATAGGACAGTTTCCTTTTCTTTCCGGATCTTCCGGTTATGCGCAGTTTAGGTTTAATGTGGATAATATTATATGGTATATTGATGCAGTGGCATTTAAAAAGATTCCTGAACCATCTCTTGCCGCAGGCGATGCTGCTATTAAATCGTATTTTGAAGGTAAAGGATTTACCGTGATAGTCAAAAAAGATAACGAAGTCAGAATAGAAGATGCTGGATGTGCAGTTCTGGGAATGATTACTTCTACAACTGATGCTAAAATCATTGGCTATGAACTTCGCGATGCCGGTATTCCTTTTATTGTAAGCAATCCGGATATGTATCCTTACATGAGTATGACCTACCCTGCCGGAGATAAAGGCACCTTTGAGGCAGAGAATCAGGTGGTGATTATGAATGACGATCATGAACTGGCTGCAGGATTTTCTACCGGTAATACGGTTACTGTCTTTTCGAGTAACAGGGATATGGTGTGGGGCGATCCTGATCCCTCTACTGCCATAGAGATTGCCCGGGTGCAAAGCGGCAGCACCGATCAGATATCTATCTTTGCTTATGATGAAGATTGCGGAATGATGGCTTTTGGTTACGAAGCCCCTGCAAAACGCGTTGGATTTTACCTTGGATCTGATGGTGCTTCTTATCTCTCTGCAAATGGCACCTTGTTCTTTGATAAAGCTGTTTGCTGGTCAATGGGAACATGCGTCAAAGGAGTGACCGGTGATATCCAGACCACTGCTGTCAGGGATGAAAACAATAATCTCACAACTACATTCTGTCCATCCGACAGTATCCGCGTTACTTTCAATGCTACCGGAACCTTTGGCTTGTCTAATGAAGGTAATCCCTGTAATTCTGATAATATTTTTACTGTTCAGTTATCTAATGCTTTTGGCTCTTTTGCCGGCGAACCTGTTGAGTTGGGACAACTGAATACGAATACCAATGGAATACACACCATAGGAGGGCGAATACCTATGGATATCATTGCCGGTTCAGGTTATAAAATACGAGTGGTAAGCACTAATCCCTCTATTAACGGAGATCCGTATATTTCCAGCATTACTATCGGAGGATTTCCGGTTTCTCCTTCTCCGATATCGGGCGAGGATGAACCCTGCGTGGGAGAGAGTATTCAGACCTATTCCGTACCTGCTGCCGGATATACTCTGTTCCGGTGGGAAGTGCCCCTGGGAGCTGTGATTACTAATCCTTTATGTTTACCGCCCAATGAATTCTTTTATGAAGGACCCTCTAATACTATTACGGTTGATTTTGGTACTGCCACACAGAATGAAATAAAAGTATGGGGTTATTCCGGCTGCGGATGGAGTATTGATCCTACTACAATGACCATTACAATGAACCAGGTGCCTCCTGCCAATCCCGATATAATTGGCGGACTGGACACTATCTGTCCCAATGGCAATTATAATTATTCAATTACATTGCCCGACAGAGCTGAGTATTATCAGTGGGAATATCCGGCCTTTCTTTCATCCATGACTACTGGCTTGAGTTTCAGCGGCGATACTACTTATGCCCGCAGCATTACGCTCCATAGTGCAGCAGGATCAAACGGAATGTCGGGTAGTCTCAGGGTACGTGCATGGAACCACTGTGGTCCCTCGCAGCTTTGGTCTTCCCTGTTAATCCGTGTGGACGCTGCATCGGGTGCGCCTGTGCTGGGCCCGATCTCACAGACAGCCGGTTACTGCCCCGGTGAATACCGTTATACGATAAATCCTGTGATTGACGCTACGTCCTATGTATGGCACTTGCCATCCCAGGCCACCATTATTGCCAATAATAATAACTATATTGATGTTCAATGGACCGATACTTATATTGGTAATATTTCTGTAGATGTAACTAATGCCTGCGGTACTTCAAGCAGATCGCTGGGTGTGAATATTACTTCTTCTTCACTTACTGCTCTGTTTATCGTAGCAAACAAATCCTCCCTTACAACTTACGAGCAATCCATCAAAACACGCCTCGAAACCGTATTAAACTATAATGTTACATTAATGACTCTCGGTGAAACGATTGACCCATATCTCTCATGTATTGATGTTATTGTTCTTTCCGGTGCATTCCAGAATGATTATGATAATATTGAACTGCCTTTAAAAGATCTTGCTATTCCTGTCGTTGCCATGACCATGAACTGGACCGATGATGGCAGCATGTATTATGAAAATCATCATTCAAGTTGGTATTCCCTGGGTATGGCAGGGGTTTCTGCTTATAATTCAAACCCTAAACATACCGGATTCCCTGAATCAGGCAGAGAATTTGCCAATACTTATATTACCAATAACAACCATGATATTACTTTTGGCCTGCCTCTAGGACAGATTGATATTTATAATGCAAATGAACGTATGACCTGGGCCGATGTAAGTAATGGGCAGTCGCTGGCTACTTATAATTACCCAACGCAACACGGAACGGGCGATCTGGATGGAATTGCTTCAACAGTATTTTATTTTAACACCGGCGACCCACTGGTTGTTCAGAATGCCAATGGCATTCATGCCCCGGCTAAAAGAGTTGGTTTATGTTTCAATAAAACGCATAACATTAATGCAACTGACCTCACTGCCTACGGGCTCAAGATTTTCGATCAGGCCATGTGC
>CAZRNJ010000077.1:0-9729 GCA_964601385.1 uncultured Bacteroidales bacterium
CCTCCGGGTTATGAGCCCGACGAGCTGCCACTGCTCTACCCCGCAATATAATATTTTAAAAACACCCAACCACCATCCGTTAGCCAACGAATATGAGCCCGACATACTGTCACTCGTGCGGATTGATTGCAGATTTTATCTGCTTTTAAATCCGGATATCCTCCTAAAAACGGCAAATACAAAGAATTGCCTGTTATCGGAACTCTTCCCCGCAATGGATCTTTAATCTTTTGTGTACAGAACCATATTTGGCAATGCAAAATTACCATTAATTACCGAATATACAAAACTATTTGTATATTTCTATTTTAAGCACCTGATTGATATGCTCATCCGGTTTATTTGTTTTTGCTCTTTGCCACTAAGAATGTGAAAACTGTTCTGTTTTTTTTGTAAATAATTGATGATCAATGAATATTTGTATAGTGTTCTCAGGCAATATTTATGTTTCTGGTATTTTGATATCTTCATGGCTCTTTTGTAAATAACAGTGAATTGCTATTAATTGGCCTGGTAGTGAGGTGGATGGTTTTAATAATTTTTCATCAACTTTGCGGCGCTTTCTGTTTATGAAAAATATTATCGGCAAATACAAGTCATTAGCTAGCGTTAAGTCGTTGCATTCGGTTATTGATGCACCTGCCCCCTCCCGAATTTACCTGAAGGGTTTATCCGGATCATCTGCTGGTCTGCTGCTGGCTGCTTTGGCTGAACAGTCGGATAAACAGCACTTCGTTGTTTTTCCTGATAAAGAGCAGGCCGGTTATTTTTTTAACGATATTTCCCGGTTAACAGATGTACCTGCATATTTATTCCCTTCATCCTTTCGTAAACCCGGTATCAGTTTAGATGCTGATATTGCCGGTGGTATTATGCGGACAGAAACGCTGCAGGCCATTCTGTTCAAAAGCGCAAAGCGTATAGTTGTTACCTCTGCTGATGCTCTGGCCGAGAAAACAGTTACTGCAGCCGATCTTAATGGTTTATCCCTGAAAATCCATACCGGCGAGAAATTGTCTATTGATTTTGTAACCGATTTGTTAAATCAAAACCGTTTCGTTCGCACCGATTTTGTTTTTGAACCCGGCCAATATGCTGTGCGTGGCAGTATTATTGACATCTTTTCATTCGCATCTCCTTTGCCTGTACGTATTGATTTTTTTGGTGATACGGTGGATACCTTACAGTCGTTCGATATTGACAGCCAGATTTCTGTTGATACTCTATCGCAGGTAGTTATTGTACCTGACCTGTCCGGTGATCCCGATAAACAGATGAAGTGTCTGCTCGAACAGATCAATAATAATTCGGTGTTGTGGATGGCTGATCCTCTGCTGATCAAGGAGCAAACGGAGCAACTCTTTCAACTCTCCTTGTCTATGGGATCCGGCCGCTTTGTCAGCAGTGATGAGCTTTTCGCAACAATTGAGCAGTTTACGGTTATTGAAACCGGTTTATATCCTTTTTTTCCGGTTAATCATCAAATTATTTTTAATACACATCCACAACCGGTATTTAATAAAAATTTTTCACTCCTTGCCAAAGATATTGATGTACGTACGATGGATGGATACCTCTGTTATATTTTAACATCCAATCCTAAACAAATCGATCGGTTAACGACTATTTTCACTGAATTGTCTGTAAATGCTCCATTCACTCATCTGCCGGTTGAATTGCACGAAGGGTTTATTGACGATGATCTGAAAATCTGTATGTATACTGATCATCAGATTTTCGACCGTTTTCACCGTTACGAGATCAGAAACAGCTATAAACGCAGTGAATCATTATCGCTGCGCGAACTGCAGGAACTGAACCCGGGTGATTATGTAGTGCATGTAGATCATGGCATTGGCCGTTTTGCTGGTCTCGAAAAGATTGATGTTAACGGTAAACAGCAGGAAGCCGTTAAACTAATCTACCGGGATAATGATGTATTATATGTTAATATCCATTCACTCCATCGCATAACCAAATACAGGGGCGCTGACGGCGAACCGCCTAAAGTGTATAAACTGGGTAGTGGCTCCTGGCAGAAACTGAAACAAAATACTAAACGCAAGGTAAAGGATATTGCGCGCGGCTTGATCGAACTGTACGCCAAACGTAAGATTACACCGGGATTTGCATTCGGTTCAGATAATTATCTGCAGCAGGAGCTCGAGTCGTCGTTTGAGTACGAGGATACACCCGACCAACTGAAGGCAACTAAAATGGTGAAGCAGGGTATGGAGGCCCCTTATCCTATGGATATGCTGGTGTGCGGTGATGTGGGATTCGGGAAAACAGAGGTGGCTGTGCGCGCTGCTTTCAAGGCAGTATGTGATAGCAAACAGGTGGCTGTGCTTGTCCCGACAACAATTCTTGCCTTTCAACATTTTAAAACTTTTTCCGGTCGGCTCAAAGATTTGCCCGTTAATGTTGATTATATCAGCCGTCTGCGGAGTACTAAGGAGCAATCGGGTGTTATTAAGAAATTAAAATCCGGCGAGATTGATATTCTTATCGGAACACACCGGTTGCTGGGGAAAGAGATTATATTTAAAGATCTCGGACTGCTGATTATTGATGAAGAACAAAAATTTGGTGTAGCGGCAAAAGAAAAAATAAAGCAATTTTGTACAACGGTAGATACACTTACGCTCACGGCTACGCCTATTCCTCGAACCATGCAGTTTTCGCTCATGGGCGCACGCGACCTGACAGTAATCAACACCCCGCCGCCAAACCGCCAGCCTATTATCACCGAAATACATGTGTTTAACGAGGAGATTATCCGCCAAGCCATTCATTATGAAATAAACCGGAATGGGCAGGTGTTTTTCTTGCATAATCGGGTTCAGAATATTGATGAGGTGCAGAAACTGTTAATCCGTTTGTGTCCATCCGTAAAAACAGTTATTGCCCATGGACAGATGCATGGCCATGAGATCGAGAATGTGATGCTTGCGTTTATGAATGGTGATTATGATGTATTGATTGCTACTACAATAATTGAAAACGGACTGGATATTCCCAATGCAAATACTATTATTATTAATGAAGCACATACTTATGGACTCAGCGATCTGCATCAGTTGAGAGGACGCGTGGGACGGTCGAATCGTAAGGCGTTTTGCTATCTTTTATGTCCACCGTTGAATCTGCTTGCCGGTGACGCCAAACGGCGGCTTAAAGCTATTGAAGATTTCTCCGGACTGGGCAGTGGTTTTTCTATTGCGTTGCAAGACCTTGATATACGTGGAGCAGGCGATCTGCTTGGCGCTGAACAGAGCGGATTCATTAATGATATCGGATTTGAAACCTACCAGCGAATACTTGATGAAGCGCTGCTTGAGCTAAAACAAAATGAGTTTAAAGAAGTGTTTTATCAGGAGAATGAAACAATGGATAGTGATGCACGTTTTGTAACTGACTGCCAGTTAGACACCGATTTCGAACTGCTGTTTCCCGATGAATATGTGCCTACCATTCAGGAACGCATGCGTTTATATAAACGACTCGACAGTATTGCCAATGATGAAGAACTTTTACAGTTTGAACAAGAGTTATCTGACCGGTTTGGTGCATTGCCAAAGCAGGCAGTGGATCTTATGAACGCTGTGCGATTGAGAAAATTAGCTATTGAAATGGGATTTGAAAAGGTAATTGTGAAAGGTGGTAAAATGGTCATCTGGTTTGTATCTGATCAGCAATCGGCATATTTTCAATCTGAATTATTTCAACGAATTATTCAGTTTATCCAGCGTCATCCGGCAATTTGTCGCTTGAAAGAAGCAAATAACCGCCTCTCGATGATTATCGAGAATGTTTCATCTATTGGCGGGATGATGACTTTTTTTAATATGCTGCGGACTGAGACAGGGAAATGAATAATCATCGCATACAAATTAAAAGTGATTATATTTGCATCCGGAGAGATGCCGGAGCGGTCGATCGGGGCAGTCTCGAAAACTGTTGTACCCTTCGGGGTACCGGGGGTTCGAATCCCCCTCTCTCCGCAAATCACTTAAAATTCCTGAAAGCATTTCTATATTCATGTTAAGCGTTCAAAGCTCGCTTTGAAAAGCGTACATGAATATCGAAATGTAAGCTCCTGTAAGAAGTGAATTTTAGTGATTTAGCGCCACCCACCACAGGATCAACCCAAATTCCGCATTAGAAAATGCGGAAACGATTAAGAATTTGTAATTCAGTATTTTTTAAATACTTCAAACAAATTCTAAATCGGGGTTGTCCCAACTAAAGCGAATAAAAGGATTTTCAATCCTTCTGTCGCTTAATTTGGGATCAACGCAGTTAATCCCTGTTGAAAGGAAAGGAGAGATGCATACTTCAAGGAGCGAATTTTAACCGGGGTTTTGCAGTTGAAAAACTGCAAACAGCCAATGGATTGAATTTTATTTACCGTCTGCAGATCCTCGTATATGCACAGTTCGCGCATTCGGTAAGATCATCCGTTTGTGTATAGGGCTGCGTGGAATCAAATAACTCGGTCAGCAATTCAGTAAGGCATTGAGTGTAGATGCCGGCAATATCACTGAAGTTGTTTATTTCCTGTTTGTCCAGAATTAGTTTACCGTTGAATGACTCTTCAATAAGCTGACGGACAGGATAGATTACCGGTATGACCGGATTTCCGGATGTTTTAAATTGTTCATTGTATAGCCAACCATAGAGCAACATCTGTAGCACAATGGTATTTCGTTTTGTCCCGCGTTCAAATAATGATTCAATCGTTTTAATTTTATTTTTTACCTCGCCTGTTTTGTAATCTACAATTCGTATTATATTCTCTTTTTTGTCTATCCTGTCAATACGGCCACCGATTTTTATTTTTTTATTATTTATTGGTATGGTCGCAATCAGTTTTTCTTCAGTCGACAAAATTGTGAAAGGGGTGTATTGTTCATCCTTTGTCAGAATTATTTTCAAATATTTTATCAATACCTCCCGGATAATAATATTGCGGCCTGCAATGGTTTGTTCGTTTTTTGTATTATTGAAGAAGATTTCATGGAACGCCTGATCAACTGCCTCATATAATAGCGTAGTATTTCCGGCCGTTTTGTTTATCCGTCCGGCAGTGATTGTTTTATTGCCTGCTTCCCAGTAAATATTGTACATGGCATGGTGCAGCAGGTTTCCAAGTGTGGCAGGATCTATGTCTTCGGTGACCTGATCCGGTTCGTTCATTTGGCTGATATAACGGAAATAGAACCGGAGCTTACAGTTCAAGAAAGTATTAAGGGCGCTGGCCGACAGGTATTCATTCCCCGCATTGCAGTATACTGCCAGTTTTTCTTCTGTTGTTGTATCACGGTTAATGCTGATACTGCGTTTTTGTGCCGTGTTAATTGTAAATACAACTTGTTTTTCGTGCAGGGTAAAATATTCATCGTATTTCAGTTGGTAGAGATAGCGGCTCATTCCAAGCCGCTGCGTGGCTTCTGTCGCTGTCCCATAAATTAATGTACAATGTTTTGCTCCTTGCAGCAACCGGTAAAAATAGTATGCAAAAATAGCATCCTGATGTTCAATCGTTGGCAACCCAAACCCGCTGCGCAGATTATATGGAATATACGAAGGGGTAACGGATGTTTTCGGCAGTGTGCCTTCGTTTGCCGATAATAATATTATCCGGTTAAAATCGAGCAGACGGGTTTCCATCAGACCGATCACCTGCAGGCCTTTTAATGGTTCGCCCGAAAAGGGAATGCGTATTGTCTTCAGAATTTTCATTAACAGCCGGTACTGCGATTCGGTGCTTAGATTAAAACGGCTTTTTTCTATAATGTCTTTGTAACGGTTGAGTCCCTTTACGGTATGAAATAGATATTCTGCTGTTTCGCTGTGTCTGTCTCCTTGTATATGACGTGCTATTGCCTGCAAAATTAACAGAAGGTATGACGGCAGTTCTTTGGTGTCATTAAGCGATATAAATAACGGGGCTTCTTTGTTCAGATCACCAAGCATTGATTGGTTAACATAAATGATATTATCACGATTTATTGCAGCGTTTATCTGTTGTGTTTTTTCCGGATACAGTAATCGCAGGTATTGATGGTTAATGAGTTTTAAAACCTGTTTGTGCCAAAACCAGATTCCGCTGTTTGTTTTTCGCGCGTTGCGTTGCAGGGCTGTAAGCGCATCAATGAAACTGTAAATGGGTGTAAGGTGCAGCGGATAACCCATGGTGATGTTCAGTTCGGAAATTGTATCGGGAATAGCCGAAAGAACAGCAGTAAGCAACGACTCGTCGGCTAACACGATGGCAGTATCGGATGATGTTTCAATATCTTTCAGG
This sequence comes from uncultured Bacteroidales bacterium, assembly GCA_964601385.1. Taxonomy (GTDB): domain Bacteria; phylum Bacteroidota; class Bacteroidia; order Bacteroidales; family JBBRXJ01; genus CAZRNJ01. The sequence continues at coordinate 6,311 of CAZRNJ010000077.1, forward strand.
AGTACGGGTAGTAGTGCGGCCTGACCGGTAACCGAAGGAACGGCAATGCATTCGATATGCTTTTCGGTATGGGTTAACCGGTTGAATTCGTATCCCGGAATAGTTTCGGGTGGAAAATCGCGAATATTGCCTCGCAAAAACAAGCCCGACTCATACGCTTTGTCCTTAATGTAAAGCTCATCGTAATCCCAGAAAAAAATTGCCTGGCCGTTTTTTTTTAGTCGTGAGAATAATTTATGTTCGCATTTATTCAGAGCGTTGAATCCTGCAAATACATATCTTCTGCCGTTAGGTAATTCAGTGTTTTCTGCTGCCTCACGAAAAATCATTCCAGGATATCCAATGCCTTGTTCTTTCAGTTGTTTCCGGTATTTGTTATAAACAACCGACATGATGTTCCATACTTCAATAAATTCTTCTTTATGTCTGCTCCGGTGCTCACTGTTGAAATGGTTCCAATACGTTCGGATGGCCTCTATCTGCTCTGGTGTCAGATAATCAAATATCCCTTCGAATGATTTAAGCATCGAGAGATTTTTAAACAAGTCGGAGGCATTCACAAGGTATTTGTCTATATCATCAAAATCGCTGAGCATAACTTCTCCCCAATAGTAAAAGTTGTCGAGCGTTTCACCTGTTTTTTTCTCTTTCTTATATATTTCGTAAAGCGTTGTGATTAATGTTACTTCATCAGCTGGAATGAGTGATGACAGATCTTCCATCAGTTCATTAATGGTTAGGGTACGGGGCATCCAGACAGGAGCTGTGATGAACTCAGATAGGTATTTGCGGAAAAAGATAGCCGGCCTGCGATTGGGGAATACAATAGTAAGGGATGATAATTCTTTCCCGTATCTCCGGTATAAATGACCGGTAATTTGTTTTAGAAATGGTTCCATCAATTATTCATCTATCACCGAATGTTCAATTACACGAATAGTTTTCCATTTGCCGCCTTTGTAGCGAAAGTAAAAAATTATTCCAAGTAAAACCACATAAGCAGTGATTAATATCCATGCGGTATAAATACCATGATTGAGTGATTTAATAAACAGTATTGGAGCAAGCACAAGGATAAGCATTGACAAAATGAGAGCTGTAAACATAACAAAACGGGTATCGCCGGCTCCCTTGATAGCCGACCCATACAAAATATTAAGCGTGTCGAAAAAACTGTATATCGCAATGAATCGGAGCATTATTACTCCCATTCCGCGGATAGTATTCATGGTCTCACTGCTGCTGTTTCGTGTGAAGTTTTCTATGAATAATCCGGGAAGAAACATAAACAGGATCACGATGATTGTCATATAAATAAGGGCGATGTGTAAACCTGATTTTACCGATTGCTCAGCGCCTATAATATTGTTGTTCCCCAGATTTTGTCCAACCATGGTGGCTACAGCAATGCTGAGACCGTAAACAGGCATAAACGAGAGTGTATTGATTGAAAAGGCAATATTTGTTGCAGCCAGCTCAGTGGCGCCTATGCTTCCCGCAATAATAATAAATACCGAAAATCCTGCTACTTCAAGGAAAAACTGCATACCGCCCGGTCCTCCGTACCACAGCAAACGGCGCAGCAATCCGGGATCGGGATACCAGTTTCGGAGTGAATAACGATTGTGCTTTCTCTGGCTGAGTAATATGCTGTAAATAATCATGGAACCAAGGGCTGACAGGTTTGTAGCTACTGCGGCGCCATAGATGCCCCATTCGGGAAATCCCATCTTGCCAAATATCAGCAGATAATCAAAAACTATATTTATTGCTGTGGCTGTAAAGGCAATCCACATTACAGGCCATGTTTTGCCTAATCCGGTGTAGAATGATGACATTGCTGTGGTTATTAATACCGGCGCTGCTCCATAACACAGCGTTTTGAAGTATAGGGTTTCAAGCGCTGCAATGGTTGTTCCATGTCCGGCATAGGCAAACAGCGGGTCGGCCAGCGGTATGAATAACATAATGATGATGCCCCCTGCAATACCGGTATAAATACCCTGCCACAGCGATGGGCCTATGCGGCTCAGGCGGCCTGCTCCGTAATATTGTGCAACAAAGGTATTCACGTAACTGGTAATACCCATAAAGAAACTGATTAGCGTAAAATTTACAATACCGGCAGGCATTGCTGCTGCAATAGTTTCGGCTCCATACCAGGTCAGAAACATACGGTCAATGAATAATTGCAACGACCATGATCCGGTGCTTAAAATCAATGGTAATGCGATACCAAGCACCTCACGGTATCCGTTTGCTTTTGTCCACCGGTTTGTCAGATGGCTGGTTATATTGGTCATCCGGATTTTCGTACTTTTTTTAACCAAATATCATAAACAATGACAGCGCGCATAGGAATTTTTTCATTGTCGCCATACAGTCCGAATGCAAGATGGGGTGGGAGTATAAACCTTGCTTTATCTCCTTCGCGCAACAGGAGCATCCCTTCGTGCAAACCGCTCTCGCTTTCACTGCGGCCAACAATGAAGGACTTAGGGCCTGATGTCCCTGATTCGTAACAAATACTGCCATCTAGCAATGAGAGCGTATAGTCAAAAAGAACTTCATCATCGGTCGTTACTTTTGCCCCGTGACCATGTTCATAAATCATGTAGTATAATCCTGTATTTGTTGTTTGCATTGAATAACCATGGCGTTCAATGTATTTCTCAATCATCTGCTTATCTTGTTTAATCAGATGTGTATTCGCCGTAATCAGTGATCTGGTTTCCGGCTTGGCTTTTATTGGTTGCTGATCCTGATTTTTACATGCCAGAGTCAACATCAGAAAATAAGCAATACTGATTGCAGGGCTCTTCATAATGATACGTTAAGTTCTTTTTTATACTGTTTGAGCAGTTGATTGAAGTGCGACACAGCCGAATCCATGCTATTATGCCATTCACCACCGGATGCATTATAATGTCCGCCTCCGTTAAAATGACGGGCGGCAAAAGCGCTTACATCAAAGTTACCTTTGGACCGGAAACTGAGTTTAATATAGTTGTCGCGTTCCATGAACAGGCATGTAAAACGGATTCCGGCGATTTGCATCGGGTAATTTACAAACTCTTCTGAATCACCTGTTTTAAAATGGTATGTATTTTGTGTTTCCTTGGACAACTGGATATATGCGGTATTAAAATCAGTCAGCACCGTCATCGTGTTTAGCAGGTATCCCAGCAGTTTCATCCGGTCAGCCGAAAAATTATTATAGATATTCCGGTATATGCGGTCTTTATCAATGGCCGTATTGAGCAACTCGGCAACATGAATGAAGGTGGATGGTTGTGACGAATTATAGCTGAAGCACCCGGTATCTGTCATTATCCCGGTAAACAGGCACTCGGCAATAATTTGGTTTTTGCATGAATCATTGCCGGATAATTTAAGTAAACGGTACAGGAGTTCGCAGG
>CAZRNJ010000078.1:0-9704 GCA_964601385.1 uncultured Bacteroidales bacterium
TTATACCCGTGAATTTGCTGGCATCACTCTATATTCTGCATGTTTTTTATAATCAAATAACCAGTATGAGAGTTGTTTATTTTTTTTCATTTATTGCTCCGGTTGTTCTGCTCACCGGCCATTTATGGTTATATCCCGAAGGTATTGCTATGGGATGGGATTCAACATTGGCTCATACTCCTTATTATCATTTGCGAAATGATGTTATCCGTTTTATAGATGAAAAAGAAATACCTGTATCTGCTATAGGTACCGGTTTCCCGTTGACATCACAATTCCGCTATTCTGATCTCTCCGGGCGCACTGATGCCTTTTCAGTGAAGGATCTTAATAAACAGCAGTATATTCTGTATTCAAATATAATCAATGATTTTACCGATGACGAAAGACTGCTGTTGTACGGGCAATGGGAATGTATTTACGAAACGGCATCGCGTAGTGTTTTTTTTCGGTTATATAAACGAAAGGATAGTAATCCGTTGTAGCACATCGGGAATGCGGCTGAGCTATTTTGATCCGGCCGGTACGATTTTTATTTTCAGTTCATCCAATTGTTTTTCAGATATCCGGCAGGGCGCATCTATCATCATGTCGCGTCCCTGATTATTTTTTGGGAAGGCGATCACATCGCGGATTGAGTCATTACCGGTAAAGAGGGCTGTGAATCTGTCGAAGCCAAATGCAATGCCGGCATGAGGCGGTGCTCCGTAACGGAAGGCCTCAAGTAAAAAACCGAATTGATACTGTGCTTCTTCATCGGTAAAACCGAGCGCTTTGAACATACGTTTTTGCATCTGTTGGTCGTGGATACGTACCGAGCCACCTCCAATCTCTACTCCATTAATTACAAGGTCGTAGGCATTAGCCAACATTTTGCCGGGGTTGGTTTCAAACAGATCTGCGTCTTCGGGCCGCGGAGAGGTGAACGGATGATGTTTGGCATAAAACCGCTGATCATCTTCGTTCCATTCAAACAGCGGAAAATCAATAACCCAAAGAGGAATAAATTTATTTTTATCCCTAAGATTAAGCCGTGAGCCCATCTCCAGTCGTAATTCAGATAGAGCACTTAGTGTTTTTTCTTTTTCGCCCGCCATCACCAGCAGCAGATCCCCGGGTTTGGCACCTGTTGTTTCGGACCACTGCTTCAGATCATCGGGTGTAAAAAACTTATCCACCGATGACTTAATACTTCCGTCGGCTGTTATACGTACCGTGATCAGCCCTGTTCCGCCAATCTGGGGACGTTTGATAAATTCGGTGAGCTCATCGGTCTGTTTCCGCGAATAGTTGGCGCAGCCCATAACACAAAGTCCTCCAATGTAGTTAGCCTGATCAAACACCTGAAATCCTTTTCCTTTGACCATCGAAGTGAGTTCATGGATTTTCATCCCGAACCGCAGATCCGGCTTGTCGCATCCATAAGAGTTCATAGCTTCTTCGTACGACATACGGGGAAAATCCCCATTCATTTCTATGCCTTTGATCGTTTTAAACAGATGTTTGACTAATCCTTCAAATGTGTCGAGAATATCATCCCGGTGCACAAATGCCATCTCGCAGTCAATTTGAGTAAACTCCGGCTGCCGGTCGGCACGCAGATCTTCATCCCTGAAACAGCGTACAATCTGATAATACCGGTCGTAACCGGCAACCATCAGTATCTGTTTAAAGGTTTGAGGCGATTGGGGCAGTGCATAAAACTCACCCTGGCTGATGCGGGAGGGTACAACAAAATCGCGCGCACCTTCGGGGGTTGATTTGATGAGGAATGGTGTTTCGATATCAATAAAATTCAGCCGGGTCAGGTAATTCCGTGTTTCAATAGCAATATGGTAACGTGTTTCAAGATTCCGCCGGTTTATTTGCCTCCGGAGATCAAGGTAACGGTATTTCATCCGCAATTCGTCTCCGCCATCTGTATCATCTTCAATAGTGAAGGGAGGTACTGCCGATGGATTGAGCACGGTGAGTTGGGTGGTTGTGATTTCGATATCACCGGTAGGAAGGTTCGGATTTTTATTGCTGCGCTCGGTTACTGTACCAATAACCTGTATAACAAATTCGCGTCCCAGCTTACGTGCCTGAAGGCATAGGTCGGGCTGTTGCTCCATATTGAATACCAGTTGTGTGATGCCGTAACGGTCGCGTAAATCAATAAAAGTCATACCACCCAGGTCGCGTGTGCGTTGCACCCAGCCGCTGAGTGTTACCTGTATGCCAATGTGCCGGTGGTTTAATTCTCCGCATGTATGCGTTCTGTACATAGTGTGTAGATTTGATGATTGTGTTTTTTCTGCTGTCAAAAATAACTAAAAATCTATCATCTGATGACGTTTGCTTTACATCATATACAATAATGATGGATTGCAGAAATATCTGATAGGGCGTATTATTGCTTTGCATAGCGGTTTGCTGATTGGCGTTGTGCCGTTACAGACCAGACGGCCATCCATAAGAGCCGTTAAATAAAAACAGAGATCGCGATGCAGCGTTAATTTTTTGCCAGTGCTTCGATCAGGTTTTTACAACCGCCGTTGCGGATATATTCCGAGTGTTCGTCTATTGTTTTAAATTTTCTGGATGCGATTGTGCGGCATAGCATTTGCGAATCGGTCTGAGCATAAAATGTACTAAGTATTTTTTGCACATCAGGGTTATTCATCATTGCAGGGGTTTTGCCCGGATGCTTTTTGATCCAGCCGGGCATGGTGTACTAGATTACTGCACTCAGCGCTCCGCAGCCATTACCGCTTAACCCGATACCTCCGGCCAGGCCGGCAACCATAATCTGCTCTTCTTCCGTGCCGCCCATTTTTTTTACTGCCTCTGTAGCACAACTCATGCAAGGTGTGGTGAACGACAGCTTTTCCGACAAGCCCTGATTCGATGCTTCAATGGCCTCCGGTGTCCATTTTACCATGAGATTGAAACAGTGACTGTATATTATTCCCTGAAGTATAGTTTTAAACATATAAATAATAAACTGAAATTTGTTTTTCCAGTTAACACCTGATATATCTCTGCAGTTAAGAGTTTTTGTCCGATTGTGAAACGATTCGGTAAGCAGCTGCGATGCTCTTATGGCCGATGCAATGGCATGATCCGTTGCTCTGTATCGGCGGTATGCTTCGGTGCCCGATGCCAGGGAGCCACCCCATAACATGCCGCACTGGTGACCTTTCATTGCGATACCTCCGGCCAGCAGATCCGATGCTTTCTCTTCATTTTCCCGCGGCTGGCTGAATTCATAATTTAACAAGTGAAACATGGCATGTGAACATGCTCCGTGTTTCCAGAAAGTTCTTCTGGGATTCAGTTTTACTTTTAATTTCTGTTCCATATTGGTGTTTAAAATTGTCGTTTTGTATCATCGCCAAAACAGGTAAATTTGGTGAGAATTAGTTATACCATTTAGAATTATAATTTAGTTTGGATGTCATCGGTGTTAAAATAATCTTAATTCTTTTAATTGTATTAATGTGATGATGCATTAAACCGTGATTTTGCAGTTCAAAACTACAAACAACTCAACTGGCCTTACCCGTTAAGCCAACTCAACTGAAAAATCCGGGTTAAATACAAATTCCAATAATCCCGTCCAATTCGATAAATCTCAATCTTTCGGGTTTTCGGGATTTTCGGTTTTTTTTGTGATGAACCAGAGCTATTTCCAGAAATGCAAAAGCAATCCGAATACAATAAAGATAATTAGCTGGTAGCCACCTTGTATAATCATTCTTGACCATTTTTTGCGGCCGGGTTCATTTGTCCACATTAATGCACCGGCAAGGGTGGGTATGATAAATCCCGCCCATATCCATAGCGATCGTTCAACGCCGTTTACACGAGTTGTGTCTGCTATCAGATGGGCAAGAACAAGCACCTGAAAAAGCGTTAGAATAAACTGTACCGCATACAAGAGGCCGGCGGATTTTTGCATCTTTTTGACTGCTTCCGCATCCGATTGATCAACCCCGATGATTTCCATCCACTGTTTTCCAAAAAGTGGGCCATACCAAACAGATCCAATAACCATTGATGCTATTGCACCTGCAATAACTGCCATATAATTAATTGTTGTTTCCATAATCGTTATGTTTTATAAATAAATTTTATATAAAGATAAGTATTCATTCAGATGAAATGAGTTTTGTGGTTTTTATCATAATTTACACGGGAACTGTATTTATTGTTAATTTTTAAATAAGCAGTAGGAATGTAAACGAACTCTTGTTGAGTGAGTTAATGAGATTGTTTTGTTTGTTTTCAATATATGACGATTGAAAAATTTTAATATAAATGAGTATGCCCCTTTTTTACTTATTATTGCATTGAAAAAGTTAATCTTCAAAAAATGGAATTGTACAGTGATGAATACTTTATGAACGAAGCTCTGAAATCGGCACATAAAGCGCTTGAGATGGACGAAGTACCTATTGGCGCAGTAATTGTTTGTAAGAACAAGATAATTGCCCGCGCCTATAACAACACCGAGATGCTGAATGATGTTACTGCACATGCCGAGTTGCAGGCATTCACTGCCGCAGCCGGTTATCTGGGCGGTAAATACCTTTCGCAATGTACATTATTTGTTACTTTGGAGCCATGCGTAATGTGTGCCGGAGCAGCGCGCTGGACGCAGATCGGCAGGATAGTTTATGGCGCTAAGGATGAAAAGTTTGGTTATTCATTAATTAATACTCTTTTACTTCATCCGAAAACAGAGGTTAAGAGTGGTGTTCTGGCAAATGAATGTGCTGCAATTCTGCAGCATTTTTTTATGGAGAAACGTCGAAATGAAAATTAAACTGCTGATTTTTACATTTATTATTATCGGTGCGGTGGGTTTTTCTTCCGGCCGCTTTGAAGAAAAATTTTCTACGGAGATTAAAGAAGTTTCCGGCGCGGCTAATCATCATGATAAAGAAATTGCCGAATTGCTCAAATCAGCCACTGCTTCGCTTGATGTCATGCCTGATATCAGTATTGATCTGGCACAGAAAGCTGCTGCAAAAGCACAGCAGATAAAATCAGATGCTGCATTAGTTAATAGCTACACCATTATGGGGTCGGCATATTATAATAAAGGAGACATTTCCAAAAGTATTCAATGGTACGAAAAAGCCGCTACGCTCGCCGGTGCGCGGGGGCTTATTCATGAAAGTATGCTAGTTAATTACAACCTTGGTTTGGCATATCGCAAAGCAAAAAAAGATAAAAAGGCAGCCGAGTGCCATACATTAAGTATTGCAGCCGCAAATAAACTGGAAAACAGGGATATGATATCTTTGAATCATTTTGTTTTAGCCGATTTGTTTGCAGCGATGCGTCGTTATGAAGAGGCATTGAAACAATATAGGGCATTTGTTCAATACCGGTTTGTGGAGTTTGAGAAGGAAAGTAAGGATATAACAACACAGATTAAAAAGAAGGAAGAAGAACTGGTTGAGGCAAAGCAAAAAGAAACACGACTGGTACAGGATACTGTTAGAAAGTCGCAGACCATTCAGGAATTGCATCAAGAGACAAAAGTTAAAGATAAGGTGATACAGGAAAAGAATGAAACGGTAAGAAGACAACAGAAAACTATCTTCTATGCCTCAATGGCTATCACTGTATTTATTCTTTTAATATCGGGTGTTCTCTGGCAATACCGGCAAAAACGCAGGGCATACCGTAAACTTGAAGAGCAGAATCAAATGATTATGCATCAGAAGGAGCAAATCGAAAATCAGAAGGAAGAAATCACTAATAGTATACAGTATGCGCTGCGTATTCAGCAAGCAGTTCTCCCTACTGTTGATTTGCGTAAGGTTGGCATTTCTGATCACTTTGTTTTTTATTTGCCACGGGATATTGTTAGCGGTGATTTCTATTGGTATGCCCCGGTGGCTAATCAGTTGATTATTGCCGTTGCCGATTGTACAGGACATGGTGTTCCCGGCGCTTTTATGAGTATGCTGGGTGTTAGTTATATCAATGAGATTGTAATTAACCGCAAAGTTACTATGCCGGATGAGATTCTTAACACCATGCGTGCCGAGATTATCCGAACAATGCACCAGAAAGGAAATGCGTCTGAAAATAAGGATGGAATGGATATTGCCCTGATTAATATTGATTTTGAGAAAAAGAAGATTTGGTTTTCAGGAGCATATAATCCGCTGACTTATGTCCGTGATGGTAAATTATTTGAGATCAAAGCCGATAAGATGCCATGTGCATATCATCCGCAAATTAATCCGTTTAGTTTGCAGGAATTGGATTTTAGAAAAGGGGATATATTTTATTTATCGTCCGATGGCTATTCTGATCAGTTCGGCGGTCCGGACGGCAAGAAGTTTAAACAGAAGCGATTTAATGAATTGCTTCTCTCCGTTAGTCATCTTCCTATGAGCGAACAAAAAAAAGTGATCGAACAATCCTTTTATGACTGGAAAAGTAACCAGTTGCAACTTGACGATGTGCTGGTAATGGGTATCAGCATTTAGTCCTGTTTCTTTTCATTTCAGCAATTTTTTTTATTTTTGTATAAATCCGGCACGAAACGTATGACTCTCAGTACAGATATTCAGGCATTCCGTATTAAACGCTGGCAAATGATCCGGCTGATTACGTTTTTTCCTGTTATTATTCTGCTGATTACGCCTTTGTTAATTCCGAACAAGTTATTCGGATTGACCAGGTATCATTATGCTATTGGTGTGACATTAGTATATCTTGTTATCAGTTTTTATTATGCTCAGATGAATTATCAATATATTTATTTTAGTGACAGCGGCGATATTATTATTTTTCGTTATTATTCGCTGAGCGCTTTCGGGCAACAGCGCCGTTCGGTACAAATCCCTAAACATACGTTTGTTAAGTATGAAATCACCAAGGTTTTTTTTAATCAACGTACAAATCTGATTTTATTTCAGCGGGTAAGCAAAGGGATTGCTAAATATCCTCCGATTTCACTTAGTATCCTGAGCGAAGGAGAACAACAGCAATTATTTAATGCATTGAATAGCTTAAAAAAGTAACTCTGAATCTTCTGGTTAATCGTTTATTTTCCAGGTTTTCCATGAATCTATGATCTCGGAGCTGACATTTGTTTGCGGATTTTGTTCTTTGCTATTTATCATCACCGATTTTATACTAACCTGCTGACTGACGTATTTAGTCAACTCATCGTATGTTGTGTTTCCTTTTGTCTCCTGCAAATGTTTTAAAAGGAAATAAGTAAACATACCGTGAAATTTTTCTTTATACGGGAGGGATGATTGCTCTGCGCTGCTGGCGCTTATTACAATAATATTCCCTTTCAGGGCGCTTTCTTTAGGAGCGACTTTTACACCGCGGGCAGCCACCAGTCCCTGATTCCGTGCGCCACCGCTGAAACAGGCATCCAGAAAAACGGCTACCCGCTTGCTGGGATACTCTGTAAGCTTACCATAAAAATCTTTTAGTTTGATGGCAAATTGCAAATCTGTGCCGCTTACGTTTACAGGGATAAGGTAAGGTTCTTTAGTTACTTCATCCGGGAAGCCATGCCCGGCATAGTAAACAAATACTTCTGCTTCGCCAGCCGAATTTTTTATCAGAAGGTTTATTTTATTTAATGCGCGTGCCATATTTACTGCATCAGCATTAATCTCAAAAATGATATTTTCTTCAGCGACACCCAGTACCCCGGTACAATAGTCTCTGAATATCTGTGCATCACGTTTTGCAAAGTCAACATTTACTTCGCTGCTAAGTCCCGTCTGAAAACTGTGGTAATCTTCGTTCCCTATGATGAGCGCAAAACGGTTCTCTGCTTTTTTACTGCGTGAAGGAATATTAACATCTACATCGGATGTTTGCAGGGCGGAGACCGAAGCATCATGGACTACTGTTGTTGCCGGTTTTGATGCAGCGGCCTGCGCGGCTTCCTGCTTCTCCATTTCCATCATGGTTTTTATGGTTATGGATTTTACAATTGGCTTAAGATCTGATTGTGCATATTCAAAATTATCTTTGTCGGCGCTGATTACCTGCTGGCATCCTTCCCTTACGGTTAGCTGCGACAGGGATTTCATGCCATAACCAACCGATGGGTCGAACTGAATAAAGTATGAGAAACCCTTATTTAATGTAATCATGAGCATATCTACCTCTTTATCTCCCTCGGTAATACGGATGAATACTTCGCCTGTTTCCGGTACTTTAGATACCAGCCAACGGTCTGCTGCGGTTGCCGATACGGCAGTGTTGATGCCGCGGAGTTTACCGATTAACCGTTCATTGATCCATATTGAGTAGTTTTTACTGCTGTTGGTTGATCGTTTCAGCCGGTGGATATAAACCAATGCATAGTCGCTTACCTGCCCAAAAATCGGAATGTGTAAAAAAAGGAGGATTAAAATGAACCATTTTGTTTTCATTCAGATAAGTTTTTATAATTCAAAAATAGAAAAAAATCGGCAAAAAAAAAGAGGCTCATTTTTGAACCGCTTTCTTAAATATTTAAAACCAAATTATTGAACGATTGATTTGAATGTTTCTTTTTCAAAGAAATTACGGAATTCGAGGTCTTTTTTGGCCATTTCTTTGTATTTGGCATCCTTACCAACAGCCGAACGGAGATTTGTAAACAGAAGGTTTTCGTTCTGTGTACGGGCACCGATGATGGCTTTCATGTAATAAACAACGGCTGCCGGGTCGGTGATGCACTCAAGGTTTTTCAGAGCGCCATCATTATTACCCTGAAGCAGGATGGCGAGACCGGCATTACCTTCGCACATTGCGCCAAAGTAATTTACAGCGGCCTGATATTCCCCTTTAATGATTTTTATGGTTCCAAGGTTATAATTAGCTGCTTCGCCTGCGCCTAATGCAGAGGTAAGTAACTCTTCGGCTTTTACCATATCGCCCTGTAACATGGCAACAGCGCCGAGATTACAGTTAACGGCATCGGATTCTTTTATGGCTTTGGCACTTTCAAATGCTTCTTTTGCCTCGGCAATTTTTCCTTGTTTCATCAGCATAACACCGGCATTATTTTTTGGCCTGTCATCGTTCGGGAAACGCTCGGCTGCTTTTTGATAGAGAGCCAGTTTTGCATCGGCGTTATCCAATAAGCCGGCAGCAAATAGCATTTCTTCGATATCTAATGTGTCGGGTTTGCTTACAGCAAGTGTTTTTAATTCGTCATCAGTATAACCGGTAATTTCGAGATTGGCTTTTAAATCACTTCTTCTTAATTTCGGAAGGATTTCTTTTGCTAATACATCAAACGTAGCCGCCATATTTTTGATTTCTTTTTCGCGAACATCAGGATCAGAGTACATTGACAAAACGCGGAGAATCAGTTCTTTATCCTGGATACTTGATGCTTCAACCTGTGATTTAAAACCATCCCAGTCCTCTGTTGTGCTTTTGGCATTGTAAATATTAGCATCTACCGTTAAACCGGCTTTTTTTGCTTTTTCTGTTAAAAATTTATCGGCTGATCCTTTTCTGCCCCCTGATACTTTTTCGTTCAGTGTGAGCGCGCCGTCAGGTGATGCATAAGCGTCCAGCTGTAAGCTTTTTAATGTAGCGCGTGGATTGTTTTTCAGTGTATTGAGGAATTCTTCGAATTTTTTTACATCTTCCTGCTTTAATTCTTCGGGACGGATATTTGACTGCTGAATGGCATAATGAATATCAGCCATTTTTGAGTCGGGTTTTAT
>CAZRNJ010000079.1:0-9689 GCA_964601385.1 uncultured Bacteroidales bacterium
CTTTAACATTAGTGCCACCCACGCCTGAAGGAGCTACCGAGTCACCCAGAAGATTCCAATTAATCCCTTGTGGACAGGCCACGTCTTCACACCAATTAACATCCACTTTACTAATACCAATGGCCCCACGCTGCGTATTCCATCCATGGAACAACCCTATGCAATGCACATCATAAGGAGCCAGATAACCATCTTCACCAGCCGACCCCTGCATGTTATAAGTGTATGCAAAGGACCATGCATCAACACCATTATGGCGTTGTATTAGAATACCTTCACCATCATTGCCTATAGATCCGGTACCTGTATATCGGTTGTTATGGATCCACACATTCCATCCGCCAATATCAAAAGCACGTGCCTGAAAATCAGCAACATTAGTGGCATTATAACAACGACCATCTGAATCCATAATACCAGCAGGGGTGGAAATTCCATAAACATCATTAACCCCCAGCCATTCCTTAAAATTGACATTTCCTTTAGCAACCACCCATTTACCGGCAATTTCGCAGCCCTTGTTGCCATGGTTATAAATCCAATTGTCCTGCATTATAACATCATCAGGATAAAAACCCGAGTTTTCATCTTTCGTACAGCGGTTCCAGAAGCCCGACATACTGCTTTTATTAATATCAATACCTATACAATCGCCATAATCAAACCGGAGATTTTGCAAACCGGATATTTGTCCGCCTGATTTGCAATTCTGCTGATAGATAAAACTATGTGTGGGCTTAGCAATTACATTGTTCGCAACAAACACATGTTTGCCATAAACACCAATACGGGCAAACCATTTATAGCCACCATCATCACAAATAAAATTTGTTTGTGATGTACGATTAAGGCCATAATTAGGTGTAACAGAATTCTTGAGGTTACATCCAAAAACAAAACGTTTCTCGCCATGAAGAGCGGTATCAGCGCCCCATACAGTTAAACCGCAGAAATTATCCCACGGATGGGTGCCATTGGGTACGCGCTGCCTCCATTCGCCAATGGCCGAATTACCATAATATTTACCAACCGCAAATGAATCGGCCCAGGTATTATTTCCATTACCAAAAAAGACATAGCCATAGTTTATTTCAACCCATGCAATACCAACATGAGACACTTCACCCAGATGCGCCTCACCACTGCCTGTTTTAGCACCAACCATACTCCACATTGTAGGAATAGAATCGGGAAGGGTTTTGCCCATCGGATTCATTGTTCGCTTAAAATAAAACTTTGTAGGTAAACTGTTCAAGCCATGATCGGTTGCAGTAACGCTCTCTATATCATAGTTGGTAACAGCACTTTTGTCTGATGATGGAGTCGCACCGCGAATAACAACGCCTTTCTTTAACATCAGCCCTTCACCGTTGGCATTATCCTCAACAGTAAACCTGTATGTCCCTGCCGGATAGTAAAGCACTCCACCTGTATAGGTATCATACAGGTAATCGCGTGCATTTTTAAACTTCTCATAATCATTTGCTCCATTGGAATAGGTTGACATATCAATCACCACATTCCACATAATTTCGTCGGTCCAGAAGGCATAATCCCCGCTGTCGCCATAATGGGTTGCAATAGGATTGTCCATCGGACAAGTTGTGCAGAGTTGTGCCTGCACTGCTCCGGCAATAGCCAGACAGAAAAACAATAAAGTAATGTTCCGTTTCATAGGTTTTGTAGTTTTAAATTATTAAACTAAATAATTCACAATGTGAAAAATATCTTTTTTGGATTATTCAATAATCACAATGTAATACAAAATTAAAGATAATTTTTCATTCCAAACAGCTAAAAGTGTTTTTTTTCAATTTTGTCCGGTATTTTACAATTATTTATAAACCAGCAATATAACTATTAAATCCGGATTTTTCTGCCATTTTTATTAAATAAATTAGGTTAAACCCAGATTTTTCAGCTGAGTTAGCTCATCTGAAAAACGCTCTTGAAAATCAATAACACAGTAGATGCTATCCCGGATTACCGAAACAAAAAAAGCGGATGATTAGTCATCCGCTTCCTAAATAAGAGTTGTTATTGTGAACTATGTAACTATAAAAATTACCGTTTTTATGCCTGGGCAGCCGGGCCTCCGAAATTCATGGGCACAGGCCCTTTTTGTTCTTTGATGATGCCATGCAACGACTCGTACTTATTGATATTATCAGCCAGTGCCTGCATCAGCCGCTTGGCATGTTCCGGTGTGAGGATGATGCGTGACATAACCTGAGCTTTAGGCATTCCGGGCACCATACGCACAAAATCGAGCACAAACTCAGCCGACGAATGTGTGATGATTGCCAGGTTCGAATAGATACCCTGCGCCACATCTTCCTTAAGCTCAATGCTTATCTCGCCGGGATGAAGGTTTTTTTCGTTCTCTTTCATTGGTATTGTAAATTATTCGCTGTCTTCACCTACTTTTTCGGGTTCTTTGCTCTTAGGATTTTTCGAAGCCACCAGTGTTTCGTATTCTTCCATCGAACCAACCACTATACTTTCGTATTCGCGATATCCGGTACCTGCAGGGATCTTATGCCCAACAATCACGTTTTCTTTTAACCCCATCAGATTATCCGTCTTTCCTTGTACGGCTGCCTCATTGAGCACTTTGGTTGCTTCCTGGAACGAGGCGGCTGAAATAAAGCTCTCGGTTTGCAGTGAGGCGCGTGTGATACCCTGTAGTATCTGTTTTGAAGTAGCAGGAACGGCATCACGCCCGATAATCGGTTTCAACGCTTTGCGTTTCAGCATCGAATTTTCGTCCCTCAGCTTACGTGGTGCGATAATTTGTCCGACCTTAACTAATTTCGAATCGCCGGCATCAACAACTACTTTCTTATTATAAATCCAGTCGTTTTCATTAAAAAACTCATCCTTGCTGACAATCTGCTGTTCAAGGAACTTAGTATCGCCCGGGTCTTCAATCTCAACCTTGCGCATCATCTGACGAACGATTACCTCAAAATGCTTGTCGTTAATCTTCACACCCTGTAAACGGTATACTTCTTGTATCTCATTAACAATATATTCCTGAACTTCATTTGGTCCTTTGATAGACAAGATATTTTCAGGTGATGTAGCTCCGTCGGACAGTGGCATTCCGGCTCTTACATAATCATTTTCCTGCACCAGTATCTGCTTGGATAGCGGCACGAGATATTTTTTAATTTCACCGCTACGCGAGGTGATAGCTATTTCACGGTTACCGCGTTTCACTTTGCCAAAGCTCACTTCACCGTCAATTTCGGACACAATAGCAGGATTCGAAGGGTTACGTGCCTCAAACAACTCGGTTACACGTGGTAAACCACCCGTGATATCACCCGATTTGCCTACTGCACGAGGTATCTTCACCAGAATATCACCGGCTTTCACCGAGTCGCCTTCGTTCACAATAATATGAGCGCCAACAGGTAAGTTATAGGTCTTTAATAATTCATCATTTTTAGCAACGATACTGATTTCAGGATTCTTCTTCCGGTCGCGACTTTCAACAACTACCTTTTCTTCAAAACCGGTTTGCTCATCCAGCTCTTTACGGAAAGTAACCCCTTCGATCAAACTGTTGAATACGATTTTACCGGTTGATTCGGAAATGATCACAGCATTATACGGATCCCATTCGCAGATCTTTTCGTTCTTCTTGACCTCATCATTATTTTTAATGTAGAGATACGAACCATAAGGAATATTATGGGATGAAAGAACGATGCGTGTATTTTTATCAATAATCTTCAGTTCACCGAGACGGCCTATTACGATCTCCACCTTTTGGCCTGCCTCATTAGTTCGCATCACGGTTTTTAATCCTTCAATCTCTGCAATACCATCATATTTCGAAACAATCTGCGAAACAGCAGCAATATTTGAGGCGGTACCACCCACGTGGAATGTACGCAACGTAAGCTGAGTACCCGGTTCACCGATGGACTGTGCTGCGATAACCCCCACGGCTTCGCCCATCTGCACCATCCGGCCGGTAGAAAGATTACGGCCATAACATTTACTGCAAACACCCTGTTTCGATTCACAGGTTAACACCGAGCGGATTTCTACTTGTTCGAGAGGTGAATCCTGAATGGCCTGAGCCACATTCTCAGTTATTTCGCCACCACTGGCAACAATCAGTTCACCGGTAAGCGGGTGATATACATCATGAACGGTAGTACGGCCAATTATACGCTCGTAAAGTGATTCGACCACCTCTTCATTTTTCTTGATTTCCATGGCAAGAATACCACGAAGTGTTCCGCAATCCTCCTCGGTAATAAACACATCCTGCGAAACATCTACCAAGCGGCGTGTCAGATAACCGGCATCGGCTGTTTTAAGCGCTGTATCGGCAAGACCTTTACGTGCGCCGTGTGTAGAGATAAAGTATTCCAAAACCGATAATCCCTCTTTAAAATTAGAAAGAATAGGATTTTCAATAATCTCAGAGCCCACCGAGCCGGATTTCTGCGGCTTAGCCATCAGTCCGCGCATACCCGATAACTGTCTGATCTGCTCTTTTGAACCACGGGCTCCGCTGTCAATCATCATAAATACAGGATTAAAACCCTGTTTATCTTCTGTGAGCCGCTTCATCAATATATTCGTGAGCTTGGCATTCACATGGGTCCAGATATCAATAATCTGATTATACCGTTCGTTATTAGTGATAAAGCCCATATTATAATTGCTTAACACCTCTTCAACCTGTTTGTCGCCTTCGGCAACAAGCGTGTCTTTCTCTGCAGGAATAATAATATCATCAAGATTAAATGACAATCCGCCCTGGAAAGCCATGAGAAACCCGAGGTTTTTTATGTCATTTAAAAATTTAGCCGTAGCGGCAACTCCTGCTTTCTTAAGTACACTCCCGATGATATCACGCAGCGCTTTCTTTGTCAGCAACTGGTTGATATAGCCAACGCCTTCGGGAACAACACCATTAAACATAACGCGTCCAACTGTTGTTTCAATGATTCGTTCCACCGGCTGATCATTCACATAATCTTTGATACGAACGCGGATGTTTGCATGTAATTCAACTTTTTTCTCATTATAGGCAATAGTTACCTCTTCGGGAGAATAAAATGTAAGCCCTTCTCCCTTTACCCGTTTTTCAGGAGTACTCACACGCGACTTAGTAATATAATAAAGCCCAAGCACCATGTCCTGAGACGGAACCATTATGGGAGCGCCATTTGCCGGATTAAGAATATTATGTGAAGCCAGCATTAAAATCTGTGCCTCGAGAATTGCAGCATTCCCTAAAGGAAGATGTACCGCCATCTGATCACCATCAAAGTCGGCATTAAAAGCAGTACACACAAGCGGATGAAGCTGGATGGCTTTGCCTTCAATCAGTTTTGGCTGAAAGGCCTGGATGCCGAGCCGGTGCAATGTTGGTGCGCGGTTGAGAAGCACCGGATGACCCTTAAGTACATTCTCCAGAATATCCCATACCACAGGATCTTTACGATCAATTATTTTTTTAGCCGATTTAACCGTTTTTACAATTCCCCGTTCAATCAATTTGCGGATTATAAATGGCTTGTACAATTCGGCAGCCATATCTTTAGGCAAACCACATTCGTGCAAATCGAGTTCGGGTCCTACTACAATTACAGAGCGCGCCGAATAATCAACACGTTTACCCAGAAGATTCTGACGGAAACGTCCCTGCTTTCCTTTCAAACTATCACTTAATGACTTCAACGGACGGTTGGCCTCGGTTTTAACAGCGCTTGATTTCCGCGAGTTATCGAGCAACGAATCAACTGACTCCTGCAGCATACGTTTCTCGTTTCGCAGAATTACTTCAGGCGCTTTGATCTCAATAAGCCGTTTCAGACGGTTATTCCGGATAATTACCCGCCGGTAAAGATCATTCAGGTCGGATGTTGCAAACCGCCCGCCATCAAGCGGAACCAGCGGCCTTAATTCGGGAGGAATCACGGGCAACACTTTCATGATCATCCATTCGGGCTTATTAATACTTTTTGACTCACGGAAGGACTCAACGACCTGCAGCCGTTTCAATGCTTCATTCTTCCGCTGCGTTGATGTTTCGGTATTAGCGGCGGTCCGCAAATCAACAGACAATTGGTCGAGATTCAGCCGTGAAAGCAAATCATACAAGGCCTCACCACCCATTTTGGCAATAAACTTATTTGGATCCGTATCATCAAGATATTGGTTCTCTTTGGGTAACGATTCTACAATATCAATATACTCTTCTTCAGTCAGATATTGCAGATACTCCACACCTTCGGCAGCTTTCACGCCCGGATTTATGACCACATATTTTTCATAATAAACAATGGAGTCAAGTTTTTTTGAAGGCAACCCCAGGAGATATCCGATTTTGCTGGGCAATGATTTGAAATACCAGATATGCGCCACGGGTACAACCAAGCTGATATGTCCCATACGTTCACGACGCACCTTTTTTTCGGTAACCTCAACGCCGCAGCGGTCACAAACAATGCCTTTATAGCGGATCCGTTTATACTTCCCGCAATGACATTCATAATCCTTCACCGGTCCGAAGATACGCTCACAGAACAAACCGTCGCGTTCCGGCTTATATGTACGATAATTAATGGTCTCTGGCTTTAAAACTTCACCACTCGACCGTTCAAGTATTTCTTCAGGAGAGGCCAAGCCAATCGTTACTTTTGAAAAACTGCTCGATACTTTATTCTCTTTTCTGAATGCCATGATATATTTGGTATTAGAGATTATCAATTAAAATTACGAAAGATTAACACTAAGCCCCAAACCACGCAATTCATGCAACAGCACATTGAATGATTCGGGAATTCCAGCCGGAGGCAGCGACTCGCCTTTAACAATCGCCTCGTACGCTTTGGCTCTTCCCACTACATCGTCTGATTTATAGGTAAGGATTTCATGTAGGATATTCGATGCGCCAAATGCTTCAAGCGCCCAAACCTCCATTTCACCAAACCGTTGACCGCCAAACTGCGCCTTGCCGCCGAGTGGTTGCTGAGTAATCAGCGAATACGGCCCGATAGAACGGGCATGCATCTTATCGTCTACCATGTGTCCAAGCTTAAGCATATAAATTATTCCCACAGTAGTTGGCTGGTCGAACCGTTCTCCGGTATTTCCATCATACAGATATGTCTTACCAAACATTGGTATACCGGCCTTCTTCGTCAGTTCGCTAATCTCGCTCAATTCTGCTCCGTCAAAAATCGGCGTACAGAATTTAACGCCCATCTTTTTACCTACCCATCCCAAAACAGTTTCATAAATTTGTCCAAGGTTCATACGCGAAGGCACACCCAGTGGGTTTAATACAATATCAACAGGAGTACCGTCCTCAAGGAATGGCATATCTTCTACACGTACAATACGAGAGACAATACCCTTATTACCATGCCGGCCAGACAGCTTATCGCCAACCTTCACCTTGCGCTTGGTAGCTACAGAGACCTTTGCCAGTTGGATAATACCTGCGGGCAGTTCATCTCCAATTGTAGTATTGTACTTTTTCCGCTTATAGATGGCTTCTATTTCTTTGTACTTTAAAAGATAATTATGAAGCAATTGTTTTATGGTATCATTCTTTTTCTTATCGGTTGTCCAGCGATTGGGATTAACAATCAAATAGTCAATATGCTGAAGCGTCTTTTGTGTGAATTTTGCTCCTTTTGCAACTACTTCCTCATTAAACTGATCTTTCACGCCCTGACTGGTTTTTCCATTTACCAGAACAAAAAGTTTATCAATCAATTTACCACGGAGTTCCTTAATCATCTCCTGATATTCTTCTTCAATACTTTCAATAATTTGTTTTTCGTTCGAGCGTGCCTTTTTACTCTTATTTACTTTTGAGAACAGTTTTTTATCAATCACCACACCCTGCATCGAAGGAGGTGTTTTGAGAGACGCGTCTTTAACATCACCGGCCTTATCGCCAAAAATAGCGCGTAAAAGTTTTTCTTCAGGTGAAGGGTCCGACTCGCCTTTGGGTGTGATTTTACCAATAAGGATATCGCCCGGATTAACCGTTGCACCAATTCTGATCAGACCATTTTCATCCAGGTCTTTGGTTGCTATCTCGCTTACATTGGGAATATCCGAAGTGAGCTCTTCGAGTCCGCGTTTAGTATCGCGCACTTCAAGTTCAAATTCCTCAACATGAATAGAGGTAAAATCATCATCGTACACTAATTTTTCCGATAACACAATTGCATCTTCAAAATTATAACCCTTCCATGGCATAAAGGCCACTTTCAGGTTTTTACCCAATGCCAGTTCACCGTCTTTTGTAGCATAACCTTCGGTAAGCATCTGGCCTTTGGTAACCTTATCACCTACCGATACAACAGGTTTAATGTTTATACAGGTATTCTGATTGGTTTTTCTGAATTTAGTTAATTGATATACTTTAATATCATCATCAAAACTGATGAGTTTTTCTTCCGGTGTCCGTGAATAGCGTATAGTAATCTGGTTGGCATCAACAAATTCAACCACACCATCGCCTTCGGCAACAATATGCACACGTGAATCTTTAATCACTCTGGCTTCAATACCGGTACCTACAATGGGCGCATCGGGCTTCATCAGAGGTACCGCCTGCCGCATCATATTCGATCCCATAAGTGCACGGTTGGCATCGTCATGCTCAAGGAAAGGGATTAGTGATGCAGCGATGGATGCAATCTGATTAGGCGCCACATCCATCAGTTCAAGTTCTTTGGGTTCGGCAATAGGAAAATCACCATTATACCGTGATTTGATTTTATTTGATTTAAATGTACCATCATCCTTCAGCGGAGCATTGGCCTGCACAATTTTCTTCGATTCTTCCTCTTCGGCGCTCAGGAATATTGCTGTTTTTGTATTGAGATCAACCTTACCCTTCTCAACTTTATAATACGGTGTTTCGATAAAGCCAAGTGTATTGATCTTAGCAAACACACATAAAGAAGAAATCAGACCGATATTTGGTCCTTCGGGTGTTTCAATGGGGCACAGACGACCATAATGAGTATAATGAACGTCGCGCACTTCAAATCCGGCTCTGTCGCGAGATAAACCGCCGGGGCCAAGAGCTGAAAGACGGCGCTTGTGAGTAACTTCGGCCAAAGGATTCGTTTGATCCATAAATTGTGACAGCGGATTTGTGCCAAAAAACGAATTTATTACCGACGATAAGGTCTTGGAGTTAATCAGGTCAATCGGTGTAAACACTTCGTTATCCCGCACATTCATACGTTCACGAATGGTGCGGGCCATACGTGCCAGACCTACGCCAAACTGTGTTGAAAGCTGTTCGCCAACAGTACGTACGCGACGATTACTGAGGTGATCAATATCATCCACATCGGTGCGGGAATTTATCAGTTGAATTAAATAGCTGATAATTTTAATAATATCTTCGCGCGTCAGAATTTTCGTTTCGAGCGGAATATCGAGCATTAATTTCTTATTGATTCTGTAGCGACCAACATCACCGAGATCATACCGTTTATCTGAGAAAAAGAGTTTATCAATAACATCGCGGGCAGTTGCTTCGTCGGGCGGTTCGGCATTACGCAAGATACGATAGATATACATAATTGCCTCTTTCTCGGAGTTGCAAGGGTCTTTCTGCAAAGTATTATAGATAATTGTGTAATCCGACAGATTCTGATCCTCTTTGTGAAGGAGAATACTTT
>CAZRNJ010000080.1:0-9684 GCA_964601385.1 uncultured Bacteroidales bacterium
AACGGGGAAGAAACTACCCGTATGGCTTTGCAACGTAATCCCGATATGCGTATTATAGCTCTTTCGATGTTTGGTGAGAATGAGTTTTATTTTAAAATGATTGAGGCAGGAGTGAAAGGATTTCTGCTCAAGAATTCGGAAATTACTGAAGTGCTCAATGCCATTGAAACAGTGGCGCACGGCGAAAATTGTTTCTCTCAGGAGCTGTTGTATTCGATTGTTCGCAACCTGAAGGGTTCAAATCTTATGAATGAAAAAACAGATGAGATTTCTGAACGCGAAGCGCAAATTCTTCAGTTGATTTGCGAAGGATTGAATAATCAGGAGATTGGTGATAAGCTGTTTATCAGTAAACGCACCGTGGATAAACACCGGGCTAATATCCTTGAAAAAACCGGATGTAAAAATACGGCCAGCTTGGTGATGTATGCTATACGCAAAGGAATTATTAAAGTGTGATGCTGCTCGGTATGTGGCTTCTGTTTTTTTATAGAGATATGGCACAACCGGCGTTATCCGGTGTGTCTGATTGTTTTGGATTTTCGACAAGGATTATTTTTGTCTGAAGTATACCATTACCGGCGAGCCGTTAAAATCGTAGCGTTCGCGGAGTTGATTTTCAATAAATCGTTTATACGAGTCACGCACATATTGCGGATGGTTGCAGAAAAGTACAAAAGCCGGATAGGGGGTGGGTAGCTGACTGATATATTTTATTTTTACCTGTTTGCTTTTAACGAAGGGTGGTGGTGTTTTTTCGATTACAGCCAGCATTTCTTCATTTAGTTTAGCGCCCGGTATACGGCGGCTGCGATTGCCATATACCCGCACTGCCTCGTCGAGTACTTTGTGGATGCGTTGTTTCTCGAGAGCCGAAACAAATAATACCGGTACATCATTAAAGGGCGCCAGCCGGTTTTTGATCAGCTTGGAATAATCATCTGCCGATTTATGATCCTTTGGGTATAAGTCCCATTTGTTCACAACAACAACAACCCCTTTATTATTTCGGGCAATCAGGTAAAAAATATTCAGATCCTGTGTTTCGATGCCGCGTGTAGCATCAATCATCAGAATACACACATCCGATTGCTCGATGGCACGTACGGCACGCATCACCGAATAGAATTCAATATCTTCTTTTACTTTTCCCCGTTTTCGGATTCCGGCGGTGTCCACCAGAAAAAAATCATGATGGTATTTGTTATACCGGGTATAGATGGTGTCTCGTGTTGTACCTGCTACTGGTGTAACGATGCTGCGTTGTAATCCGGTGAGGGTATTCAGAAGCGTTGATTTACCGGCATTGGGGCGTCCAACAATCGAGAAGCGCGGAAGTTCCGGCTCCGGTTCGTACGACATATTTTTCAGATAATCGGTTACTGCATCAAGCAGGTCGCCGGTTCCTGTGCCGTTGATCGAAGATACAGGATAAATATCGGTGAATCCCCATTCGTAAAATTCACTTGCTGCGGTTGATTTGGCTGTATTATCTGCTTTGTTGGCAACCAGTATTACTTTCTTTTTTTGTTTCCGGAGCAGGTGCGCAATTACTGTGTCGGTATTGGAAATACCATCCATAACATCTACAAGAAAGAGAATCAGATCGGCTTCTTCAATGGCCAGGGTCACCTGCCGGCATATTTCTTCTTCAAAAATATCGTCCGATCCGGTAATGTACCCACCGGTGTCAATCATTGAGAATTCAATGCCGTTCCATTCCGCTTTTCCGTAATGCCTGTCGCGGGTTACTCCGCTCGTCTCGTCAACAATGGCGTTGCGGCTTTGTGTGATGCGATTGAAAAAGGTTGATTTTCCAACATTCGGCCTTCCTACTATAGCTACAATACGGCTCATTTTTCGCTTATATATCCGAAGCGGCGCAATACCCTGTCGTTTTCACGCCAGTTCTCGGTGACTTTTACAAACAATTCAAGATACACTTTTTTTCCAAACATCACTTCCATATCCATCCGCGCTTCAGTTCCTGTTTTCTTCAGCGCCTCGCCTTTTTTACCGATGATAATTGATTTATGCGTTGGCCTGTTGACATGGATTACCGCGTGAATATGGAGGATTTTGCCTTCATCGCTAAACCGTTCAATTTCCACCTCCACACTGTAAGGAACCTCTTCATAGTAATTCAAAAGGATTTTTTCACGGATAATCTCTGAAGCAAAAAAACGTTCCGGCTTATCTGATAATTCATCTGCCGGAAAATAGGGCGGATGGTCGGGCAATAATCCTGTTACGGTATCAAATAGTTTTTCGGTATTTATTTTTTTTAACGCTGATACAGGCATAATCATTGCTGCCGGAAGAATTTCTTTCCATGCCTTTGTATGTTGTTGAATCGTGGGTTCATCTGTTTTATCAATTTTATTGATCACGGTGATCACCGGCACTTTGGTGCGGATGACCGGCTCGGGAACAAAGAGTTTTTTCAGATCATCATCTACAGTAGCTACAAATAATATGATATCTGCATCATCAATAGCATTGTAGATTTGGTCGAGCATGTGCTGATGAAGACGGTATGCCGGCTTGAGAAATCCGGGTGTGTCGCTATATACCACTTGATAATGATCACTGCTCACGATGCCCATAATCCGGTGTCTTGTTGTTTGTACTTTGGGTGTAACTACCGATAGTTTTTCACCGGTAAGGGCATTCATCAGTGTAGATTTACCTGCATTGGTATTGCCGATGATATTTACAAATCCTGCCTTATGTGTTGTCATAGTCCGGTAATAAATCAGCCCTGGCTCATTTTCAAAAGGTTGATCTCTTTAGGTGTCAGGAAACGCCATTTCCCGCGTTCAATATTTTTTTTGGTAAGACCTGCGAAATAGACCCGGTCAAGCTTTGCGACTTCGTAGCCCAGCGATTCAAACATCCTGCGTACGACCCTGTTCTCGCCCGAATGGATTTCGATACCTACTTCTGATTTTACTTCATTGACATAGCTGACTTCATCCGCTGATACCGTATGGCCGTCATCCAATGTTACGCCGTCAACCAGTTTTCGCAAATCATCCGGCTTAACATTACGGTTAAGTACAACATGATATATTTTTTTCATCTGGTATGAAGGATGCGTGAGCTTTTTGGTCATTTCCCCATCATTCGTGAACAGCAATACCCCAGTGGTGTTCCGGTCAAGGCGGCCTACCGGGTACACACGCTCAGGACATGCGCCTGCAATTAGCTCCATAACTGTATGACGGGCATGCGGATCATCAACGGTGGTTACATAATCTTTGGGTTTGTTGAGCAGGATGTATACTTTCCGTTCAGGATGAAGGGGCTCTCCGTTGCTTCGCACATCATCGGTTATCTTAACCTTTGTACCGACAAGGGTTACTATTTTTCCATTAACAGTGATTACACCGGCTTTAATCAGGTCGTCGGCCTCACGTCTTGAGCACAAACCTGAATTTGAAATAAAACGGTTAAGACGGATAAGTTCTTCTCCTGCAGTCTGTTCTTTTTCAATAGACCCGGATTTTGCGGTAAACTGAACTTCGTTTCGTTGGTTATATAATCTTTTCTCCTGCTTATTATAGGGTTTGCTGTCTTTGTTAAATACAACAGGTTTTTCGTAGCCGGTTGTTCGCTGGTAGCGCTTGCCGGTTGAGGGTTTGTCGCTGTACGTGTGCCGTGAGCGGCTACTGTCATTTTTTTTTCGTGCTATAGAATGTTCTTCGTCATTGCGCCGAAAGGTTTTCCGGTCGTTATTCTGCCGGCCGTTAAAGCGATGTTCGCTATACCGGTTTTCTCTTCTGTCCGGTTGGCGGCTTTCGTTGTATCTTGAAGAATATGGTCTGTCATCTGTTCTGTGATCACGGCCAAATGGTTTTCGTTCTCTGTCTCTCCGGTCGCTGAAGCGGCGTTCTCCATAACGGCCTTCTCTTCTGTCCGGCTGGCGGGTTTCGGTGTTTCTTGATGAATATGGTTTGTCATCTGATCTGCGCTCACGACTGATTGGTTTCCGGTATCCATCTTTCTTGTCGGTGAATCGTCGTTCACTATACCGGCTATTCCCGCTTTCAAATCTGCCGGATTCACTACTCCTGTTTCTATTGTTACTCCACTCGCTGCGTCCGCTTTGTGGTTTTCTGTCTCTGGGTGTGTCTTTATCCTGCCGGCTTTCTTCACTTTTTCTATTATCAGTCGCTCTGCGCTTGTTGTATGATAGCCGGTCGTTGTAAGGTTTTCTGGTACGGCTGGCTGGTTCATCATTCCTCCGGCTCCGGCCGTATGAATCATTCCGTTCAGGACGCGTTGAAGTACGTTTATAGCTGCGGTTACCCCCTGGACGGCGACGACCAAAATTTCCTGTCTTGTCTCTCATGGATTAAATTTGGTCAAAGATAGTTTAATTCGACCGGATTTAACATAGATTTTGCAGTTGAATTATACAACTGCAAAATTCCGGTATAATATCAGAAAAAGTATTACCTTCGGATAATTATTGTTGTTATGTGCCGAGGATTATTCCTGTTTTTATGGTGTTTTTTCACTATGACCAGTGTTGTAAGTGGTCAGGGAACAAAAGATTTTAAAGGGGCCAATACCATCATCATTAAAACAACTAAAAGCGTAAAGGAATCCTATATGGAAATGATTAACCTTCTGAAGCAGGAGGGTTTCACTATGCGCCAGACAAGCGAGGAATATGATAAACTTACAACAAATAATAAGAGTATTAAATTTTTTTCAATGAGTATATCGTGTTCTTTTTCAAAAGAAGATTTTACAACTATTGTTATGCAAGGTCATACCATCATTTATAGTTTTACTAACGAATATATGCATCTTGCGCGAAATAAGGGCGGAGGAAGGGATGCGCGAAAGCTGGGTTATAATGAAATGAAGCGGCTGGCATTTCTTTTTCCCGGCGCCGAGACCATCATGTTTGAGTATCGTTAAAATGTTTAACCTGATAAATGTGAAATCCTTCAGGGGCTTTATTGCACGGGGTTAAACGATTCTATGGTATGATATGGAACAAAATAGATTTGTCCTTTTAGTGCATGGATAATCAATTCGTGGTTTTTTCGTTCGCCACGGCGGCCTGTGGCTGTAAAGGTGATTTTATTCTCTCCTTCTCTTAATGGTTGTTTGATGTAGCTGATGGAGTAGGGCAAGGTCTGCCAGTTCCGGGTGTCGGCTTTTTCGGTAAGTGCATTTGCAATGCTTACAGCAGTCCCCAGGTTGGCGTTTTGGCTTGAGGCCGCGGTTTCAAGGGCTTTCTTGGCAGCCAGTCGCAGCAGTGAATTGCCTAACTCACGCATCATCCTGTCGTGTAATGTTTTAAAAGCAATATCATTGATATTCTCTGCCATCTGCAATTGAGCCGTTTTACCGTTAATATCAATGGTCGAAGACACATAGATAGGCGCCCGTTCAATATATTTTGGAAAAGCTACCCGTAAAAACCGTAATTGTGAAAAACCATTTCGTTCATTGGCCGGCCTGTCGCCAATATAGAACGGAAGGTTGATGCCCATCTCTTCATTCACAAAAGTGACGTAACCAACCTGCCCGGGCAATACCGTAAAGTTTATGCTCCATTCGTGTTTTACAGGTCCGAAACCGTTCATCCAGAAAAATACCAGTTGTGGTTCAGTGGTGAGTACGTGCTGGTATTGGGTGTTGAATTCTTTTTCATAATACCTTACTTCGTCAAAAAAGCCGCAGATATATGCTGTCCGCAGCAGATCGTTGCGTAATTGCTGCGGAGCACTTACCCCGAATTGTTTCGAATAGTCGTCCCTGTAAATCTCATAGGCATTACGGTATGCAATAAATGCATTATTATAATCACGACTGGCTTCATATACCAGTCCCATTAACAGGTGAGCAAAAGCATCACGCTGGTAACGGTTTTTTTTGTTGGAATAACTGTCATTGAGTTTATTCAGTTTAATATTTACTCTGCGGCATTCAACCAAAGCATCGCTGAGTTGTGATGTGCTTATATAATTAAGTGCGGTAAAGTAATGCAGCATCACGGCCTCAAAATCTTCCGGTTTGTAAGGTTTAATCATTGGATTTGACAACAGAGCAAGCGCTTCGTTTACCGGGTTTTTCATTTGGTCTTCAATTAACTGATCGGCTTGCTGAAAATAAAGGTTACTCTTTTGCGGCTGTCCGAGTATAAAATTGACATAACCGCGGTTGAAAAGATAAAGCAGTTTATTTTTCCCTTCTTTGTCTTTGCTGTCGTTTTCGAGCCAAAGATCAGCTTTATCAAAATTTCCGCTTTGAACATATTCCTGGAACTGCAGCGTTCTGCGGTAATAGGTTGCGCATTTCCAAAGGAAAGGCAGCAGCAGTAGCAGAAACAACAGTCGGTATTTTTTCAGTATTTTCATTTTAATGGCTATAGATTTCCCTGGTTAAGCCAAAAGCAAATTATGGCATATATTACAATGCAGTAAGTAGATATAAAACAGAACAGCCGTAACAATTTTACGGCTGCCTGCTGCTAATCTCTAATATATTTTTTGATTTTCTTATCACCTATCCAAACAATTTCATTCGTTTCAAGGTCGGTAAGTTCAAGATTGATCTGATAGTTAACGACTTGTTCTTTGCCGTAGTTGTCAACAATGGAATTCACTGATCCCTGCATAATAAAGTCGGCTCCCAGTTCTTTACCCCACTGTTTGACGGTTTGTGCTGAAGCAAATTCTTGTTGATCGGCACGTTCCCTGCGTAACTCCTCTCTTTTATCACCTGCCTGTACCAGTCGTACCGAACCATTTTGGATAATTGCTCTTTCAATATCTTTGATGAATGTTTCGGTATCAATATGCTCATGGCTCTTGTTATTGATTATTCCGACAATTAGTACAGGTCTTTTGCTGTCGTGCGACTGCTCAAATCGCGGAAGCCATTTCTCGCCCAGCACCTGGCGGGTGAGTTCTTCGGCTGCAAGACGCGAATCGGTGTCGTTCCACCGTCCGCTTAAATCAATCTGCTGATCGGGATTTACGCGTTGCACCGAACGTTTTGGGGCGCAACCGTAAAACATAGAGGTTAGTAGTACTGTTAACGAGATAAATGCTATACGTTTCATAATACGATGATTTTTGGTTAATACTTTATTATTGAATATTACAATTGACTATGGCTTAACGTAAAGGTTTAATGGTTATTTGAAATTGTTAATAAACATCTCAATTTTTTCGTGAAGGTGCTTGCTTACCGGTGTAAGTGGAGGGCGTAGGTTATTTGAACATAAGTTCATGATACTCAGTGTTTCTTTAATACCGGACGGACTCCCTTCTGCAAAAAGCAGTTCCATCAGGTCGAGTAATCGGTAATGTATGGTTGCTGCTTTATCAAAATGTTTATTTAGTGCTTCAATAACCATTGCAGATGTTTCACGCGGATAAGCATTGGCTAATACAGATATTACTCCATGGCCGCCAAGTGCGATAATAGGAAGTGTAATGGCATCGTCACCTGAAATAACCAGAAAATCGCCGGGTTTATTTTTAATAATTTGCATAATTTGCGACAGATTGCCTGAGGCCTCTTTAATTCCAACAATATTTTCGGTTTTCGCCAGACGTAAAACCGTTTCGGCGCAAATATTGCTTCCTGTTCGGCCGGGTACATTGTAAATGATCACAGGTACCGGACTGGCATTTGCAATTGCGGTAAAGTGATTGTATAACCCTTCCTGTGATGGTTTATTGTAATAAGGCGAAACGGACAAAATACCATCAACCCCTTCGAGATCTGTTGATTTGATTGAATGAATAACTTCCTGGGTGCTGTAGCCGCCAAAACCTACTACCAGTGGTATCCGCTCATTTATGGTATCGGCAGCGAAATCAATCAGCGCATGTTTTTCATCTTCGGTTATAGTGGGCGACTCGCCGGTTGTCCCCAATAACACGATATAGTCAATACCATGTGTAATATTCCGGTTAATCAGCATACCCAGTGCCGTATAATCTATACTTAAATCATCTTTAAAGGGTGTTACAATAGCGACACCTGTACCTTTAAATGGAGTGTTTTTCATGTGTTTAATTATTAATGGTTGTCAGAAAATGTTTGATCTGCTCAATAAAAAATTCCATGTCATCTGTCCCTGTGTTGATCATCAGGTCGTGTATTTTGCTGTTTTCTTCATATCTGCCTATCTTGAATTTGGCATTGCTTAATGCACTGACATATTCGATCTGGATCTTTTTTTTTGTACACAAATCAATCAGCAAATCATGTTTGGTTTGTATAAAATTTTTTACTGAAAGCCGTTTTGGTATATAAAACCAGTTTAAATCTTTCTTGCTGTATACAGCAATATTTTTCAGATGCAGGTAGTAATGTGGTATTTTTTTCTTATCAAGATAGCATAAAGCGTCTACTTTAATATGTTTTTGTGTCAGATAATCGAGCAAGCCACTGATTTTATCAAATTCTCCCGGTTTACCATCGGAATGAAAGAGCACCCCGGCGGTTTTTGCCTGATGAATATTGGTTACAGCTCTTTGTCTGGTTGTTTTTTTGAGCTTTTGTAATAAAAAATATCGTCCGGCTTTTTCTCTGAGGTTCATAATGCAAGTTTAATAAAAAGCGAAATAAAAAAACTGATAATACGATATTTTTTAACCAGGATTTTGTAGTTGAAAATATTAATTGTCAAATTCCGGTTAAGGATTTATTATAATATAGTTCATTCTGCCGTTTTTTCAATCAGCTTGATCAGATCGTCCTCACTGATTACAGAGATATTCAGTCGTTGCGCCTCTGCCGTTTTTTTAGGTCCTGTATTTTCGCCGGCTACCAGATAATTTGTTTTAGAGGATATTGAACCTGCTATCTTTCCTCCATTTTGTATAATCGTTTCTTTAATTTTTTCGCGCGAAAAGCGGTGGAAAGTGCCGGATACTACAAAGGTTTTTCCCATCAGAAGGTCAGATTCCCGTTCCTGCTTTCCGGCTGTGAGTGCTACCCCTGCTGATTTTAGTTGTTCAATCAATTGCCTGTTTCCCGGTTTACCGAAGTATTCAACTATACTCTGTGCAATGGTTTCTCCTACTTCTTCAACGGTTGTTAGTTCATCTGTTCGCGCATTCATCAGCAGTTCAACTGATGGAAAATGTTGTGCCAGTTTACGCGCCGTTGTCTCTCCTACATGGCGGATACCGAGCGCATACAGTACCTGATGATAGGGAGTTTGTTTGGACAACTCAATACTATTAATCAGGTTCTGGGCTGATTTTTCACCCCATCGTTCAAGCCCTGTCAGGTCATCCTTTTTTAGACGATAAAGGTCGGCCGGCGTTTTAATTATTCCTTTGATATACAGAAGGTCAATTGTTGCACTTGCAGCGTTGATATTCATTGCTTTACGTGATATAAAATGTTCGATACGTCCTTTGATTTGTGGTGGACATCCTTCCTGGTTCGGGCAAAAAACGGCAGCTTCTCCTTCATTATTTTGAAGAGGTGTATTACATTCCGGACAATGTGTTAGAAACTCTAATGGCATACTGGTAACGGTTCGGGATGAAGGGTCGGTGGCTGTGATTTTAGGAATGATTTCTCCTCCTTTTTCAATAGTTACCATATCGTTTATCCGGATATCCAGTAGTTTGATTTGTTGTGCATTATGTAGTGAGGCGCGTTTAACCACCGTGCCCCCGAGCTGTACCGGGT
>CAZRNJ010000081.1:0-9641 GCA_964601385.1 uncultured Bacteroidales bacterium
AAAAACAACAACCACTTCTCTGATTTATCATATTCTTAAAACTGCCGGAATAAATGTGGGACTGGCAGGTAATGTCGGAAAAAGTTTTGAACGGATGGTTGCCGAGGCCGAGCATTCCTGTTATGTGATTGAACTCAGTAGTTTTCAACTTGACGATATGTATCAGTTCAGGGCCGAAACAGCCATTTTGCTGAATATTACTCCCGACCATCTCGACCGGTATAATTATGATTTCGAAAACTACATCCGCTCTAAATTCCGGATTGTTAATAATCTTACTCCTGCTGACCATTTTATTTTTTTTGCTGATGATGAGGTGATTTCAAAATATTTATCGGGCTACAACATTCAGGCACGGTGTATGCCGTTTTCTTTGTCCCGTAAAGAAAAAATGGCAGCATATCTTGAAAAAAAACGTGTAATAATTAATCATCCTATAAATCCGATTGTTATGACAATAGACGAACTATCGCTTAAAGGCAGGCATAATGTCTGCAATTCGATGGCTGCCGGAATAGCAGCAATGATCGAAGATATCAGCAATGAAACGATTCGGGAATCTCTCAGGCAATTTCAGGATGTTGAGCACCGGCTGGAGCGTTTTTTGAAAATTCGTGAAGTGGAGTTCATCAACGACTCAAAAGCAACGAATGTCAACTCGGCCTGGTTTGCGCTCGAATGTATGGATAAGCCGGTTGTATGGATTGTAGGTGGCGTGGATAAAGGTAACGACTATTCGGAATTGTCTGATCTGGTGCGCAGCAAGGTGAAAGCAATTGTTTGTCTCGGCAAAGATAATTCAAAAATTATTCAACACTTTAAAGATATGGTGCCACTAATCATCGAAACAACAACAATGAGCGATGCAGTGCGTAAATCGTTCCAACTAGCGCAGCGCGGAGATATTGTATTGCTTTCGCCCTGTTGTGCCAGTTTTGACTTGTTTGAAAATTATGAAGACCGCGGTCGTCAGTTTAAAGAATGTGTGCGTAATCTTTGAGAAAAGAATATGGAGCAGATAAAAACAACCTATTTAAAAGGGGATAAGGTGATTTGGGCTGTCGTTTTTGCCCTTTCAGTTATCTCTCTGCTGGCTGTGTACAGCTCCACTGGTACCCTGGCTTATAAGTATCAGCACGGGAACACGGTGTATTATCTTATTCGTCATTCCTTTTTACTTGCCGTGGGTTTGTTTATCATTTTTGTTGTGCATCATTTGCCCTATCGTATCTATTCGCCGCTTTCGCAGATTTTGCTCGTATTGTCGGTGCCCCTGTTGCTGTTTACGCTGGTGATGGGTACTACACTGAACGAGGCCAGCCGCTGGATTACACTGCCCGGACTCGGTGTTACTGTTCAGACATCGGACTTTGCCAAGTTTGCACTGATCACCTATCTTGCGCGTGTTTTGTCTCTCAAGCAGGAGGTAATGGATGATTTTAAACAGGGATTTTTACCCTTGATTATTCCTGTGGTTATTATTTGTTTGCTTATCCTGCCTTCGAATTTTTCTACTGCCGCGCTTCTTTTTGCTACTGCACTGCTGTTGATGTTTGTTGGACGTGCCAGTATTCGTTATCTGTTGCTGTTGCTGCTTGTATTTGTTGTGATGCTTGCCATCGCTGTCTTTTTTTTGATGCATACAACATCCAATAGCCGTGTGGCAACGTGGAAACACCGTGTCGAATCGTTCGTAAACGGTGACGAAGAGGAGAATTTTCAGGCCGTTCAGGCTAAAATTGCCATAGCTACCGGTGGTATTACAGGTAAAGGACCTGGTAACAGTGTTCAACGTAACTTTTTGCCACATCCTTACTCCGATTTTATTTATGCGATAATTATTGAAGAATACGGTTTGTTCGGCGCTATTGCGGTTCTTTCTCTTTATTTGTTTATTTTATTCAGAGCCGGTGTTATTGTGCGTAAATGCAACCGTACATTTCCTGCATTCCTTACGTTCGGCCTGGCGGTTATGCTTGTATTTCAGGCCATGGTAAATATGGCGGTGGCTGTTAATCTGTTGCCGGTAACCGGACAAACATTACCATTTTTAAGTATGGGTGGTTCGTCAATTCTATTTAGTGGCGTGGCTCTCGGGATTATTCTATCGGTGAGCCGTCAGCTTGATGAGACAGAAACGGATAATACAATATTGAATACCGATAGTTTACAAAATACAGATGAAGAATAAAAACGAACATATTATTATCAGCGGCGGTGGTACCGGCGGCCATATCTTTCCGGCTATTGCCATTGCCGAATCTGTCAAAGCAATTAAACCCGATGCCGAAATTTTATTTGTTGGTGCCGAAGGCCGAATGGAAATGGAAAAAGTAGCTGCTGCCGGTTTCCGGATTGTCGGGCTCCCTGTTGCTGGCATTAAGCGAAAATTTACCATTGAGAATTTTGCCTTTCTATATAAACTCTACATGAGTTTGAAGAAAGCCGAAGAAATTATTGATTCATTTAATCCGGATATTGCTATCGGTGTTGGTGGATATGCAAGTTACCCGGTATTGCGTGTTGCTGCCCGCCGTGGAATACCGGTTATCATTCAGGAACAAAATTCATACGCCGGGTTAGCTAACCGTATGCTCGCTCGTAGAGCCACAGCAATATGTGTGGCATATGAGGGAATGCAGCGCTATTTCCCCGGTAAAAAAATTGTATATACCGGAAATCCGCTACGAAAGGCAATGATTCAATCGCAGATCAGTAAAGAAGAGGCGCTTCGATTTTTCGGACTTAGTCATTGCAGTAAAATTATTGTACTCACCGGCGGCAGTCTCGGATCACGTATGCTCAATGATAGTGTGCTGGCTCATATCGCGAGGTTTGATCAGCACGATACAGGTATCCTCTGGCAAACCGGAAAACTGTATTACAAAGAGATGATCGCAAAAACAGCTTCGGTTAATACCCGCAATCTTAAAATTGTTGATTTTATTACATCTATGGAAATGGCCTATGCTGCTGCCGATGTGATTATTTCGCGCGCCGGCGCTATTTCAATATCGGAATTATGTCTTGTGGGTAAGCCGGTGATTTTGGTGCCTTCGCCCAATGTTGCCGAAGATCATCAGACCAAAAATGCCCGCGCCCTGACCGATAAGGATGCGGCTATTATGATTCCCGATCATGCAGCTAAAAAATTGTTGATACCGGCTGCATTCGATCTGCTGGGCAATGCCGATAAACAGGAAGTATTATCTACTAATATAAAACGGCTCGCCACTCCTGATTCTGCAGGTCGGATAGCCAATATAATTTTAAATACTATACATTATGAGCATACATGATTTAACACAGGTTTACCTGATTGGTATCGGGGGAATCGGAATGAGTGCGCTGGCACGCTATTTTGTGGCTGCCGGAAAAACAGTGGCCGGTTTCGACCGCACACCCTCCGACCTTACAAAAGCGCTTGAAAAAGAAGGTATTGATATTCATTACAGAGATGATATCGCTTTTATCCCTCCTGATTTTAAGAAAAAGTCACTGAAGGATTCTACACTGGTTATCTTTACTCCCGCTATCTCCAACAGCCATTCGGAGCTGATATATTTTATGAAGAATGGATATAGCATCTATAAACGGGCGCATGCGCTCGGACTGATTGCTAAGGATAAAGATACTATTGCTATTGCCGGAACACATGGTAAAACAACAACCACAACCCTGGTTGCACATATCCTGAAAACTGCTGGCAAGCAAACACTGGCATTTCTGGGAGGTATATCTAAAAACTATGATACTAACCTGCTGCTGACAAAAAGAAAAACTGATTATATTGTTGCCGAAGCTGATGAGTATGACCGCTCTTTTCTTTCGCTGTATCCACAGATTGCTGTTGTTACTGCTGTTGATGCCGATCATCTCGATATTTTCGGATCACTGGCTGAGGTGAAAAAATCTTTTACCGATTTTGTGGATCAGATAAAAAAGGATGGTGTGCTGATCTATAAAAAAGGTATTGACCTTAAGGTGCATAATAAACAAATCAAAACTTTTACCTATTCGATTACTGATAAAACAGCCGATTTTTATGCCGATAAGATTAAGGTAAAAGACGGACTGTATGTATTTGATTTTGTTTCAGCAAAAAAATCAATTGATTCACTTGAGCTCGGATTGCCTGGTCGTATCAATGTTGAAAATGCTGTTGGCGCAATTGCTGCATCTCTCTTTGCCGGTGCCGGTGTCCGAGATATCCGTAAAGCTGTTAAAAGTTATCAGGGTGTGAAGCGCAGATTTGATGTTATCCTGAAAACAAAAGATTTGATTATGATTGATGATTATGCTCATCATCCTGTGGAATTGAAGGCGAGTATTGAATCAATCCGTGAACTGTTCCCTAAAAAGCGTATTACGGGCATCTTTCAACCGCATCTCTACTCACGAACCCGCGATTTTGCCGATGATTTTGCCGCCAGTCTTGACCTGCTTGACGAATGTATTGTTCTCGATATTTACCCTGCACGTGAAGTGGCAATTCCGGGTGTAACATCGGAGATGATTATCCGCCGTATGAAAATAAAATCTAAATATACTTGTACGAAGAATGATGTGTTGAAGTGCGTGCTTAAACTGAAACCTGAGCTGCTCGTTACTTTTGGCGCAGGAAACATAGATAAAATTTCCAAACCGATAAAACAGCAATTTGAAAAACAAACCGGAAAATAGGGAAATGATTTGGCAAATCGTTAAACGGTTGGCAGTAGCTGGGGTAATTTTGTTTTACCTGGTGCTTATTATCAGTTTTGTCTCTGTTGAGAGCAGGAAGCTGGTGTGCAGTAAGCTGGATATCCATATCTGAGACAGCGCGCTTAACCGCTTCATCACTCGCGGTGATGTGGTATCATTAATGGAAACACACGGCATTAAATCGCTAGGTTATCCGGTTGAGCAGATCAATACGCTGATTATTGAACAACTCATCCGTGAATTTCCCCCTGTGGCTTCTGTTGAGGCGTATTGTACTGTTGATGGTATTCTGATCATTGATGTTGTCCAACGCAGGCCTGTTATCCGGATTATTTGTAACAATGGCCAGAGTTACTATATTGATTACAACGGGAAGATTCTTCCTTTGTCTCATAAATATACTTCGCATGTGCCTGTAGTCAATGGCTTTATTCCTGCTAATATTCCTGTTATCAATAATACCTCAGTGATTCCTGCCGATACGCTGAAGAAAAATAGAACACAGTTATATGACTTATACCGGATGGGTAGATATATCTACGACGATCCTTTTCTTTCATCGCAGATACAGCAAATTTATGTTTATCCGGGTGGCATGATGGATATGCTGCCCCGTATCGGTAATCATGTCATTTCGTTTGGCCATGTTGATGATATGGAATATAAATTCGAAAAACTGAAAACCTTCTATTCCAAAGCGCTTTCTGCTGTAGGGTGGAATGAATATAAAAAAATAGATGTAAAATTTTCAAACCAGATTGTCTGCACTAAAAACTAAAACGATGAACACAAAAAACGTAATCAGTCCATTTGTAGCTGCCATAGATATTGGCACAACAAAAATTGTAGCCCTGTTGGGCGAAAAGAAAGAAAACGGTAAAATTATTATCCGTGGCATGAGTACCACACCTTCGCGTGGAGTACGCAGGGGTGAAGTGAAGAATATCGAGGAAGCTGTGTACAGCATTCAGACGGCCGTTGAAGCGCTGCAACTGAAAACGGGCGTTGCCTTGTCGGATGTTTTTGTTGGCATCGCAGGTGAAACTATCCGTGGTGTGCGCAATAACACACATATTAATCGTGATTATCCCGAGAAGCTTATCACTACTGATGAGGTGAATCGGTTGGTTAACGAAATGTATAAGATGAATGTTGAAACAGGGGAGGAGATATTGCATGTTTTGCCACAGACCTTTATCGTGGATAATGAGTTTGGCATCCGTAAGCCCGCAGGGATGATTGGCCGCCGGCTCGAGGGTAATTTTCATGTAGTGGTCGGAGAGGTTGCCTCAGCGCGTATTATCGAACGGTGCGTTAATAGTGTTGGTTTAAGAGTTAATTCGCTGGTGCTTGAGCCGCTGGCCTCGGCGCGTGCCGTGCTTACGGATGAAGAGAAGGAGATTGGCGTGGCCCTGGTAGATATTGGCGGAGGAACAACCGATATTGCCGTATATCACGATAACGTGATTCAGCATACGGCCGTTTGTCCCTTTGGCGGATTTGTCATTTCTGAAGATATCCGTAAATTCCTGAATATTCTGCCGCAACAGGCCGAAGAGCTCAAGATACGGTACGGCTCTGCCTTTGGCGATACGGCGCCCCTCGATAATGTCCCTGTTCCTGCATTATCCGGACGCGAGCCAAAATATGTCACCCGTAAACAGCTCGCTCATGTAATCCAGGCGCGTGTGTCCGAAATTTTTGATGCTGTGATTTTTGAACTCGAAAATTCTAATTATTATGATAAACTCGGTGCCGGTATTGTCCTTACCGGAGGAGGTGCCATGCTCAAAGATTTACCGCAATTGGTGAATTTTAAAACCGGACTTGATGTGAAAATCGGTTTCCCGGGAGAAAGTTTAGCCGCCGAAATGGATAACAACATCAATCATCCGATGTATTCAACGGCTGTTGGCCTGATTATTGAGGGTTATCATATGAATAATACGATGCGGCAACGTCAGGCAGACGAAGGTAAAGAACGTACTGTACGCGGTGGTTTCTTTGATATGATTCGTAATCAGGTATCAAAAACGACCAGTAAGTTGTTTGAAGAAAACGATGCTGAAATGAAATAAGAAACCCTTAAGATGAAATACCATGAGTGACGAAAAATTAATTTTCGATATGACTGAACGCAGACCTGCAGCAATTAAAGTAATTGGTGTTGGCGGCGGCGGAACCAATGCGGTTAATCACATGTTCCGGCAGGGGATCTATGATGTTGATTATATTGTTTGCAATACCGATCAGCAGTCTCTCATGCTCAGCCCTGTAAATGTAAAGGTGCAGATTGGTAAAACATGCCTCAAAGGATTGGGTGCGGGGAAAGACCCCAAAGAAGGACGACGGGCTGCCATTGAAGATCTTGAGGAAGTGATGCGCATTATCGGCGCAGATACGAATATGCTTTTTATCACTGCCGGCATGGGCGGAGGCACAGGTACCGGCGCTGCGCCTGTAATAGCAAGGGCTGCCAAGGAAGCAGGAATCCTCACCGTGGGCATTGTTACCATGCCCTTTAAGATTGAAGGATTGCAACGGATCAATAAAGCCGTTGAAGGGCTGAACGAGCTGGCTCCTAATGTAGATGCTCTGCTGGTGATCCACAATGAGAAGTTGCGTGAAACGTATGGTAACCTCGGATATTCAGTGTCGTTTTCCCTGGCTGATGAGATTCTTACAAAGGCAGCCAAAGGCATTGCAGAGATTGTGACACGGCCTGCGCATCTGAATGTTGACTTTAATGATGTACGGAATATCCTTGCACAAAGCGGTATTGCCTTCATGAGTTCGGCAACGGCCGAAGGTGACGGACGCGCTAAACGCGTGATTGAGGAAGGACTCTCATCGCCATTGCTCAATTATAATGATATATCAGGCGCAAAAGGGGTGTTGCTGAAGATTGTTTCAGGTACCGACGAGATTACGCTCGACGAGATCAGTGATATTACAAACCGCCTGCATACAGTAATGGATAAGAATGCTAATTTTATATGGGGTATCAGCACTGAGCCCGAGATGGGTAATGCCATTGGAATAACCATTATCGCTGCCGGTTTCGATCGCTCGTCGTTACCAGAACTGCAGTCGGGTGTGTCAATTTCTTCCAGGCCTGAATCTTCGCCTCTGATTATGAACCGGCGACAGCAAACGGAATCACCAGCAACGGTATCACTCATTGACCAGTCAGCCGATGAGGCCTTTATCCCTTTGCACAGAGTAGCGGATGAATTGCCGGCGGCGGCCCCCGATAATAATAAAGCCGCTGAACGTCTCCATCAGCTTAAAGAAATGCAAAATGCGGTTAAGCCCCGCAAAAGCAACCATAGCAATATGAGAAAGAATATTGATGAACTGGAAAATGTGCCGGCTTACATGCGGAATAAGTCAGGGAACAGTAAAGCCCCCGATCCGGCGCGCATTCAGGCATCAAAATATTCACTCTTCGATTTTGATGATAAGGGAGTAATCCTTAAACCCGATAACCCGTATCTTGATCCGCGTGTAGATTGAAAATCGTTCAGACCCCCGTCGTTTTAGAGAAAATCTGGTTTTTAGTGCCCGCTTATCGCTGCTGCGTAGGCGGGCTTGCTCTTTTGTGCCGGATTAAAATGGAATAATTTCAAATGGTATTATCCCAAATTATTCAATAGGGGTCTCAGCAAAGAGATGAACTAAATGAATTATTCCGATTGGACAAATGTAATAGTCCAATGTAAGTTGGGATTTAGGATTATTTGTTTCAGGAATGGTATAAAACCGGGGTTATGGTATTACGTGTTGCTAAATATTCGAGGTACGGGCCATTAAATAAAACACGCTTGCTTATGACTTCTT
The DNA here is from genome assembly GCA_964601385.1 of uncultured Bacteroidales bacterium. Lineage (GTDB taxonomy): Bacteria > Bacteroidota > Bacteroidia > Bacteroidales > JBBRXJ01 > CAZRNJ01. The sequence goes on from CAZRNJ010000081.1 coordinate 8,545, forward strand.
CAAAAATGCCATACTGTTGCATGAGCATCTCGCAGGCCTCCCGCAGGGCGTAGTCCGCAGCGCCATTAGCCGTCATGTAATCGCAAAGCTTGTTCTTTTTAAGGTAATCGTTAAATACAGGTGTCTTTTTCCCGATTACAATACGTATGCCGCATTGTTCGGCGATGGGAATATCCAGCACATCATCAAAAAAGTAGGCCACTTCAGCCGGTTTGATGCCCTGCTGCTCACAAATACGTTGCAGCGGTTCACGCTTATTTTTAAAATTAGAGTACAAAGCATTAAAATACTCACGCCTGACAAAGAATTCGGCTGATGCATTATTCATGCCAGAGACAACAGCCATGTAGGGCATGCGGTTTTTATGATTTATATGATAACCAAAGCGCATCAGGTTGATGCCCATGGCATCGCTCTCGGTAAAAGTACCGGTTATATTTTCTCCTTTCTCTCCGGCATTGAACACGCCATCCCAGTCGAAAATAAAAGCTTTGATGCCGGCGAGCTTTTTTTTAAACAGGGGTTGTGATATCAAAAATGTACCACCTGGAGCAATGGGTTTATGTGTTGTGCCGGCCATTGATCACACCATGAGGTTTAGGTTGATAAGATCCTGAATATCGAGTACTCCCGCGGGTTTGCCATCGCTTACTACTAGAATATTGTCAATATGTTTTTCCTTGAATATTTTCACTGCTTCCTGCAGAATAGCATCCGGACTGATGGTTATAGGTGTTTTGGTAAAGTTAAAATCCGACAGGTTTTTTTGCAGGAATGCGGCGCCTTCATTTTTCAACTGCCGGCGCAGATCGCCGTCAGTAAACAGGCCCAAAAGCCGCGAATTTTCATCAACGATGGATACAGCGCCAAGTCCCGATTCAGTCATTTTTACCAATGCATCCGATACTTTTTTGTTTTGCCCGATTACCGGGTTTTCACTACGTACCACATCTTTCACCTTCATAGTGATGAGACGGGTATGAGCAATAAACTGATCGGTACCAATGGCTGTGAAATTATTTTCGGTGAGCTGTTTCATGACTTTCCATGGAATGGTACAGGTATGGGCGCCAAGCATCATGGATTCGCGTACATGC
>CAZRNJ010000082.1:0-9600 GCA_964601385.1 uncultured Bacteroidales bacterium
CATCTGGCCTGCTGGCTTATAGCAGCAAATATTGATCCTGGCCGCGATGTATTTCCGGCAGGTTCAGAAAACCGCCCCTGTCTTGTTTTTGATGGCACGGCAAAAAACAAACCCTTCGACAACACCCATCATCCCTGGCCTGAAATTCTAACCATGAACAATTCAACTATTGAACATATTAACCGGATATGGGAAACGCTTAACACAGGCAACACGCTTTCTTCCCCTACGCTATTAATAAAAACCTTACAACAATAGCTCATTTGTTCATCGGATTTGTCATAATTTGTTATTAATTTAGCAACGCAACATTGTAATGACAATCAACCGGCTAAATATCATCCTGTTTCTGATCCTCCTGTGGAATGGCTGTCGGATCAATGCAACCGGTCGGCCGGAACTCAACATCAGTAATTTATATACCATTGAAAATGGATTATCACAAACAAATATCAGTTGTATCTATCAGGACTCATCCGGCTTTATCTGGATAGGAACCTGGGATGGACTGAACCGTTTTGATGGTTACGAATTTAAAGTTTATCATCATCAGCCCGATGACAGTTTTTCTCTTTCGGATAACTGGATACGCAGTATGTGTGCCGGGAGCAACGGCGATATATGGATTGCCACAAGCAACGGAGTAAACCGGTACGACCGGCAGAAAGGCAAATTCTTCCGGTACGATGTTTCCGAATCAACCTATCCCGACGACAACATCGTTTATAATATTTACCGGGATAAAGAGAATGTGTTATGGCTGAAAACCGCCTTACACCTTATCCGTTTCAATCCTGCGCTGAATACCATGGAGCGTTTCGAGCACTACAATGATCCTTTTACTTATACAAAAGGCGCCAATACTTTTCCGGTGTATGAGTGTCACCACAACAATCTCTGGATTGGTTCAAAAGACGGACTGCTTTATTTTGACCGCGATTTACAATTATTCAAGCGTTATGAATCAGAGAAAAATAATCCCTTTTCCCTGAACTCAAACCTCATCTATTCAATCACCGAAGATAGTTATGAGAACCTCTGGATCGGGACCAGCCAGGGACTATGCCGGTATAATAAAGAAAATAATCGGTTTTACCGGTACCTGTCTTCGGCAACATCAGTTAATATGCTTCAATCATCCGTATATTGTGTTTTTGAAGATTTCAAACATCACCTTTGGATTGGTACGCATAAAGGACTATGCATCATTGATCCGAAAACAAATAAAACAGAAACGTACACCGAATTTAATTACAATAATCGCACCTACCTTACACCCAAAGTTCACAGTATAATTGAAGATGCTTCGGGAATTATCTGGGTGGGCACAAACCAGGGATTATTTAAAATCGAAACCCAGAAACGGAAATTCAATCTATACCGTAAATCAATTAATAATCTGCCGGCTTTTTCAAGTAATATCATCAGTTCAATTTATGTTGAAAATGATTCAATCATCTGGCTGGGGACTTCGGGTGAAGGGCTGAACAGATTTAACCGTTTGTCGGGACAGGTAACAATTTATAATAACGACCGGCCGTCATCAGCCAGAAACTATTACATCACTGATAATGATATCACATCTATCTGGAAAGACCGGAAAGGATGGCTTTGGATAGGGACATCAGACGGGCTCAACATTAAAGAACCCGGAGGCATGCAGTTTAAAAATTTCTGCGAAACCTCTTCAATCATGTATTGCGAAGTATTTATCAATAACCGGATCAATGACATCTACGAAGATCATTCAGGAAATATTTGGTTTGCCACCAACCGTGGAATGCACAAATACGATCGCAAGAAAAAGCAATTACGCAGTTTCTATTCAATTTACTATAACGAGATTGAGATTAAACTCAACAAAGTATATAAAATTATTGAAGACAACGATAGTGTTTTCTGGGCAGGTACCAGTAACGGACTAATCCGTTATAACCCGGCACGCGGGTCATGCACCAATTATATCCAATCCAGAAATCTATACAGTGGAACCGGCTTAAGCAGCAATACGGTTTATACGCTTCACGATGCCGATTCCATTCTCTGGATTGGTACTTCGTATGGATTAAATATGCTGGATAAGGCAACAGAAATATTCACCATTTACACTGAAACCGATGGATTACCGGATAATAAAATCTATGCCATAGAAGAAGACCGGAGTCATAATCTCTGGCTCAGTACAAACAAAGGATTATCCAAATTTGATATTTCAAAAGGCACATTCAAAAACTTTGACATTACTGATGGTTTACAAGGATATGATTTTCTTCGCAACAGTTCATTTCATACTGAAAACGGAGAATTATTTTTTGGTGGTATTTCGGGATTCAACAGTTTTTTCCCGGATTCGATGCGGTTCAACCATCGTATTCCGGCAATCGCAATCACTTCAATCGAACTGATTGGCAGTTTTGGTAAACGACGCTTGCTGGTTGAAGGCAGAGATAAAATTATTATCCCTCCGGGAACCCAAATATACACCATTTACTTTTCGGCCTTGGATTTTAACTGTCCCGAACGGAATAATTATGCCTACCGTATGTCCCGGGAAATAGACAATAATACAATGTGGATTTATATCGGAAATCATCATTCGGCATCCTTTACCAATCTCACTCCGGGCAAATACGAATTTACCGTTAAAGGTTCAAATAATGACCTGATATGGAATAAAGAAGGCGTAAAGCTGAAACTTATTATCCGGACAAAATTCTGGAATACTCCTATTGCGTATTTCACTTATATCATTGTTCTGCTTTTTCTGATCTCACTGATTATTTATTACCAGTTCAGAAATCTGCGTAACTCCAACCGTGTCCTGCGTGAGAAAGAAGCAGCTTCGATCGAGATTGCAAGACAAAAAGAAGAACTTGCTATAAAAAACAAAGATATCACCGACAGCTTAAACTATGCATGTCGCATACAAGAGGCAATGATGCCCCAACAAGATACTTTTAAAAAATGTTTTTCAGAATATTTTCTCGTCTATCATCCAAAATCAATCGTAAGCGGTGACTTCTTCTGGATTAACCAGTATAACAATAAAATATTTGTTGCTGCAGTTGACTGCACAGGACATGGCGTACCAGGGGCTTTTATGTCTCTAATCGGTATCGAGTTGTTCCGACGTATCACAAATATCAGGGGACTCGACCAGCCGGCACAAATATTGAATATCCTGAACGATAATTTTGCAGGGATATTCAGTGATGTTGCCAATATTACTTTACGCGATGGCATGGATTTGGCTCTGTGCGTATTCGATATCACCACTAATGTTATGGAATTTGCCGGGGCCGTGAATCCGGTTTACATTGTAAGGGATAACAAAATTATTGAAATAAAAGGTGACCGCTTTTCAGTAGGACTGGAAGATAAAACCAGTAAAAACGGAGAACAGCGGGAAAAACTAAACTTCACCAATCACCGGGTAACCCTCGAAAAAGACGACATCGTCTATTTGTTCTCAGACGGTTATGTTGATCAATTTGGGGGTCCGGCAGGAAGAAAATATAAAAAAAGACGATTCAAACATCTTTTACTGAATATTCATAAACACCCGCTTCAACGACAAGGATTCCTGATTGAAGAAAGTTTTGAAGACTGGAAACAGGGATACGAACAGATAGATGATGTACTGGTTATCGGCATTAAACCATATCATTAATCAATCACTGAATGGCCTATTTGACAAAAAAAATACGCGAAACCATACTGTGCTTTCTTATTACAGTTTCCACGTATAATCTTTTTGCCCAATCATTAGAAATACTTGATACAGCTTCATACCCGCAACGGATGAAATGGTGGAACGAGGCACGGTTTGGAATGTTTATCCATTGGGGACTTTATTCGCAAATCGGATACAATGAATGGGCAATGGAGATTTTTTCTATACCGTATAGTGAATATTATTCGTTCAGGGACAGATTTAATCCCCAACGGTTTAATGCTGCCGAATGGGTTCAACTGGCTTCAGAGGCAGGTATGAAATACATGGTCGTTACAACCAAGCATCATGATGGCTTTTGTATGTTTGATTCGGACCATACATCCTTTGATATTATGAGTACCCCTTACCGGAACGATCCGGTTGCCGCATTATCGGCCGAATGTAATAAACAGGGAATAAAGTTTGGCGCTTATTATTCGATGCTCGACTGGCATCATCCGAATTACTCGCCGGTTCGATCCTATTGGGATACCACTGAACGCAAACGAAGTCCTGATTCAGCAAAATATTTCAGCTATCTGTCAGCCCAGATAAGTGAGATCCAGAAAAAATATCATCCGGCGATATTCTGGTTCGACTGGCAGAAAGACATGAAAAATAAACAACTGATGATGACGCTCTGGCAGCAAATGATGATTGAAAATCCGCAACTGATTATTAACAACCGTTTGCATGCCAGCGGAAAGCCGGGCGATTACCTGACTCCCGAAAACTGGATACCCATACACGGCTATAAAGACAACAACGGTAACAATATTTCTTTTGAAGTTTGCTACACCATTGATAGAACAAGCTGGGGATATAATCCTTACTCCAGATATTTTCTCAGCACCAGAGATATAATCCGCACCTTATGCGAAGTGGGCTCCAAGGGCGGAAACCTGTTATTAAATATTGGTCCAAAACCTGACGGATCCATTCAGGATGAGTTTAAAATACGATTAACCGAAACAGGACAATGGCTGAAAAAATACGGTGAATCCATTTATGGAACTTCAGCATCAGTTCTGGCTCCTTTGCCCTTCTACGGACGGAGTACAACAAAAAACAATATTGTTTACCTGCAGGTATTCAATATGCCCAAAGATAGCATTATCCGCTTTCCGCGACTTAAAAACACTATTACTGCTATCCGTCTGACCGACCAACCGGCGCAACCCTTAAACTGGCGGTTAAAAGCCAACGAGGTAGTGATAACCATGCCTGCTGGTTATTACGATCCTAATTGTTTTGTATTATCCGTAGAAACTGATGGCGCACCGATATCGCTTCATTCCGGAATTTATTTTCCAGCAGCTGATACCATCCGGTTACCTGTAACACTCTGCCTTCCATCCAAACAAAATAAACCGATTGAACAGGGATATAAAATAAACTATATCGAATTAAGCGCAAAAGATACCCTGTTTTACAGTTTCAAAACCGAATCGGCAGGATTATATAAGTCCGTTATACAGTATTCATTCAATCAGCCCGAAAAAACCATTCAGGCGCAAATCACTTTCAACGGTGAACCGGTGCACAAAAAAATATCAGTTCCCAACCGGAGAAGTTATGTAGAGACAACCGTTTCGAACGTATTACTCAGCAAAGGAGAAAACACAATTAGTGTAACCCTGCCCGAACTGGACGATAAAGTAATTTTTAAATTTGAGGGATTAATACTGATACCGTACAAGAATTAATCCTGGCCGGTCAGCAATTTTTTCATCTTATCAATGAGATCTTCAATCTGAAATGGCTTACTGATATACTCATTCATTCCGGCAGCCAGGCAATACTCGCGGTCGCCGGCCAGTGCATTTGCCGTAATGGCAATAATGGGGGTGTGTGAATTTGTTGATTGTTCAATTTCCCTTATTTTTTTTGTAGCTGTAATACCATCCATCACCGGCATCTGAATATCCATCAGGATAAGGTCGTATTTTGTATTACCAAATTTATCCAATGCCTCTTTCCCGTTATTTGCAATATCAATATTCCGAACTTGCTTTTTTAAGCTGAGATTGACAATTTTCTGATTCACAATATTATCTTCAACCAGCAGAATATTTGCATTCTTAAGGTCAATAACCACCAGTGGCTTATAGGACTTGGGCGCCGGCCGGCTTTGTTCATCAGCCCTGCCATCAGTTTGTGTTTTAATGGTTGATGCCTGATCTTTCTTCAACGACAACACAAATAAAAACTCGGAGTGTTCATTATCAGAATAAAAATCAAGCTTACTGTCTACTGATTCTATCAATTTTCGGGCGATGCTTAAATCCAGATATTCTTTCCCGTTTGCTGCATTCCCCGATTTAAAATAATACTTTTCAGTTCCATTCTCTTCGCCGCAGTAAATCAGATTATCGCTTCGGAGACGAAACTCAAGCACAATAGCTGTTTTAGATTCCGTAACCGTTGAAACCTGAATACTTACATTAATTTTATCTTTCTTTTTATTAGAAACAAGGGTTTCAATCAGGTTAAGAAATATCTGTTTGATACGAACCGGATCACCAATCAGATTTGAACTCAACTGATCAGAAAAAGTCAGATTGATACTGGCGTTTTCCGACAAATCATTTTTAAAGAGAAGAATAATGCTGTTTATAGTTGAGAAAAGATCAAAACTGATGCGTTCTGATTTTTTCTCTGAAATTTCAACTGCTGTAATTTTTCCAATATTATTCACAACATTCACCAGATTATTTGCAGAAGCAATGATTGTATTGATCATATCTTTCTGCTGGTTGTCGAGCTGTGAATTTTCAAGGATATTCCCTACAACCATAATATTATTCAAAGGTGTTCTGATCTGGTGTGATAATTGCGAAATAAACTCTTCCTTAATTTTATTGGCATTTTCCGAATCAGCTATTTTAGTCTGATGCAATTGTGTTGCCCGGTTACGCAAATACTCATAAAATAAACAAACAGAGAAAATAAACAGATAGGCACCAAAAAAATAAAAGCTCAGATCGGTTTTAAAAGAAACATAAAAAGGAGACCCGGATGGCAACAAATGAAACGAAGCAATTAATACGACCAATATTCCTGAAAAAATAATTCCGGGAAGAAGACCCATCAGCAAAATGGTAAATACCGGATAAGACAAAATCCAAAGCATGCCGCCCGGTATAACAGTAATATACATATATATAAACAGCAATCCGATAATTACAGAGCCAGAATAGGCCTGTTTCTGCCATTTACGTGTATTATACGTGATGATAATGTTTATCAGAAGCACCATCATTGCAGCAGCTTTGGCTGCGGCCAGAATATAGTCCTCATTAAAAAATGAAATGACTCCAAACAAACCAAGCATAACAACACCGGCTATGCTGAAAAAAAACAGCACCGCAGCTTTATTATCCCCTGTTTTATTTGTATTATCGTACGAATCAGCGCTTAACAATGACTTCAGCATATCAATCAATTACCTTCGTTTTATTAATTTATCAAAACTAATAAAAAATATAGAAAACTCATGAACCAGCGAATAAAATATGACGGTAATGATAAATTTAACCATATTTTTTTTATTATATTTACCTCGTAAAAACAAAAAAAATAATCTTTCAAATATTTAATTTTCAATATTTTAAATAACCAATTATGAAAAACCAGATTGTATTATTATGTGTGCTTTTTGTGCTAACGGCGGGGGTTTTCGCTCAGGATTATGTTCCCAGCCAGCAGGACCTCGATCAATTCTATAAAACAAAAACGCTTATAGTACTTGAAGAGAATCCGATGCTTGAGTATAATATGGTAATAAAAGATGTAATAGAAAAAGAGTGGAAACTTACACCGTATGAATTTATCAAGGCCAATGAATTTGAGGCCAAACGCATGGATCCGCAATACTCCTTTTTAGTTATGACCAAAGTAATGTTTGATCGCGATAATACCAAGGCACAATATAAATTCCTTCATCTGTTGCTTGGCGGCGATTATCTTCGTGTAAACATGATGCCTGATATTGTTGCAATTCCCATGTCATTTGAAGATGTTGAAGAAGAATCGTATATCTATAAACTTGCATCTATGGTCCGGCTGATGCACGATCATATTGATCTGATCACCAAACGGCCCGATCTTATTACTGCCAATGTATTTAAGTATTATAAAGATAATCTGCAGGATATCCGCAACAAGACAATGTATGTTATCGGGGAGGAACTCAACAAGGATATTAACAGTGAATCCTTAATTAAAAAAGTCTATCCCTTCCCTGTTAAAATCGTCAGCAAAGAAGAAATCACACAAGCCATTGAAGAACGGCGGAAAGATATTATTTTCCTGCATAAAGTAGGGCCTGAAGGTACAAAGCTTGTTGCGCGCTGTTATAAGCTGGTAATAGGCGCCGACAATCCGACGCTGTATTACTTCGATTATCACATGATTGACGACAAGCATCCGGATGCTTTCCTAAAATCTGATTTTGTTAAAATGGCCAAAAAAGGCGCTGAATAGTGCCGGATGAAAAAGTTTGATCAGCATTTCTTCACCGGACTGATCCATGATGCTCAGGCATCAAAGCGGAAGCGGGTATCATACAATATCCATCAATCCGGGGATGACTTGTTACAACGTATGTATAGTGCTCTGGAGCCCCTAACATACGTGCGGCCGCATAAACACAGGCAACCGCCAAAGAGAGAATTATTTGTCCTGCTAACCGGTCGCGTTTTAGTTATCGAATATGATAATGATGGTAACATCAGCGACTATGCCCTGCTTGAAGAAAGCGGCATACAAAGTGTTGAGATCGCTCCCGGTGTTTTTCATCATATAATCGCCATTTCTGAATCAAGCATTGTATTTGAATTAAAAGACGGGCCCTATGATCCCTCAACAGACAAAGAATTTGCGAGTTAGGCACCCGAAGAAAATTCTGCTGATTGTACTACCTTTATGCAGTCTGTATTAAAAAAAACAGGTTATAACTGATATGGCATCGCAACCATCCATCCCCAAAGGAACACGCGATTTTACCCCGGCCGAAATGGTAAAACGCAATTACATCTTCCAAACCATAAAAGAGGTTTTTCATCTGCATGGCTATCTTCCGATTGAAACTCCTTCCATGGAAAATATTCAAACCCTCACCGGTAAATACGGAGAAGAAGGCGATAAATTGCTGTTCCGGATCCTGGATTCGGGTGACTTTTTGAAAGACACAAATGATGAGGACCTCAAGGCAAAAAACAGTCGTAAAATAACTTCATCAATTGCCTCAAAAGGATTACGGTACGATCTCACTGTGCCGTTTGCCCGGTTTGTTGTAATGCACAGAAACGAGCTGACCTTTCCGTTTAAACGATACCAGATACAACCGGTTTGGAGAGCCGACAGACCACAAAAAGGCCGGTATCGCGAATTTTATCAATGTGATGCAGATGTTATAGGCACACGTTCTCTGCTTTGTGAAGCAGAAATGATACAAATGATAGATGATGTTTTTACCCGGTTGAACATCACAACCGAAATCCTGATCAATAATCGTAAAATTCTTTCTGCCATTGTCCGGAAAACCAATATGTATGAACATTTCACAGCGGTCACTACAGCGCTGGATAAACTGGATAAAATAGATATCAAGCAGGTAACCGATGAAATGATTGATGCCGGAATCACTGATTCAGCCGCAAACGAAATTATTTCACTTGTCACACATCCCGGAACAAATGAAGAAAAACTGAATCTGCTAAGATCAATGCTTGGCGATCACCCGGAAGGTAATGAGGGTATACAAGAATTATCGGACGTCCTTTCGTATTGTACAATGCTGAAAACAAAAGTCCCCATTAATATTATGCTGAATCTGGCCAGAGGTCTGAATTATTATACCGGAATCATCATTGAAGTAAAAC
>CAZRNJ010000083.1:0-9517 GCA_964601385.1 uncultured Bacteroidales bacterium
GTATGACGCACAGCAAAACACCAATAAAACCAAGTGCCACGGGTATCGCGCTGGTCAGGGCTGAGATATGCAGTATCAGCAACTATACTGTCGACACGGATATTTCCACCCGGGAAATTACAATAGATATGAGGAGATTGACCTGAAAGGATAGAACAAAAAAATCCGATTACAACTAAAAAAAAGATGCTCACTCTCATCGCTATTCATTCTTTCGGCTAATATTGTTTGGTAGCGTTATTTTATATTCAATTTTTTTTGTGCTGTCAATGGCCGGTTTAATACTATACCTTAGTTTAACCCTGGGCAATTGAAAAACTATTTTCGCTTTAAATATTGTGGTTACCTTGTATCCTGGGTTCTTTGCCTTTCCGAACCTGGCCATCCCAATAAGCCGAATGGCCTCTTCATCACATCCCATTCCAATGCCATGTAATACCTGGATATCTGTTACGGTGCCATTTCCATCAACCCTGTAACTAAGATGTACAGTACCTTCAATACCTGCTTCAATGGCCCGTGCCGGATACTTTAAATTATCCCGGATAAATTTTTTAAATGCCTCACTACCGCCCGGGTATTCAGGAAAATCAAAAAACCGCTTTTTATTGCTCCGATGCATTTTATTTTTTTAACAGTCAGCATCATCATAAAGTGGCGTGCGTATTTCACAACAGCCAATACACAAAACCGGTAATAACAAAAACGTTAATATCCGTATAATTTGCAAAATTATTTTTTATCCGCTTTTTTAGAATACATATTTCAACAACATTTGAACCACATCCAGACCAAACCAGCGCCATGCATAAATACAATACAAAATAAACAGCAGGATGGCAAAGATGATGATAGCGCCTAATGCTTTTCCGAATACCTTACTGCCGCGTTTAAACAAATGTTCAGTCCACCGGTGCAACAAATCGCTCAGGTAGCTGAATGAAGGAACCAAGATCAGCGCTGTCACAGCCATCCCGATTGCAGTAAATTTTAATGGTGTTGTAACATCCTTAAAACTCATAACATAGGCAACAACCATATCGGTAAGCAATTTAAGAACAAGAACAGAGATAAACATCACCATGAAATTAAATACCGGACGGAAACTCATTTTCTGCAATCAATAATTAAGTTACAAAATTAACGCTTAACAATCTGGCCAATAATGCTCTTTCCCATATCATTTTTTTATTAACCACAACAATTCCGTTTACCGCTTTCCTGTATTGGTGGACATTCTACACTCCCGTAAGAGCAGAAAACACAACAATCACCTGTCTTTGGTTTAAGTAACTGTTTGCAATTTGAACATTCGTAAAAAAATTGGCAAGCATCTACTGGCATTGTCTCGATCTTGCTGAAACCGCAATTTGGACAGGTAATCGTTGATTGTAATTCAATTTTCATGTTTTTTGTTTTAAATTCTTTTTTACAAATTTCAGCCATTTTTGAAATTAATACAAACTCATTTCATTTTTGTCATCCAAAAAGTCAAATACATATTCCCATAACCAGAATATCATCAACCTGCGGATAATTTCTTTTCCAGGAAAAGAAAGTTTTTTCGAGGACATTTCTTTGTTCAGCCATTGGTATATCCTGAATAGTCATAAACAAATCCCGGAGGTTCTTTTGTTTAAACTTCATATTTTTATCCCCGCCAAACTGGTCGGCATAACCGTCAGTAAACAGATAAACCTTATCGCCCTTCTTTACCGGTATTTGCTGAGTTGTAAAATCATCAAAATCATTATCATAATGAACGCCAATAGGCATTTTATGAGCTTTAATCTCATTTGCAATCCCATTATGGAACAGATAGCAGGAATTATGAGCACCACTGAATTTAAGCATCTCATTTGCCCTGTCAATAGCGACCAATGCAATATCCATACCATCCTTTGTTTCGGTATTTTTATCGCTTTGATGCAATGCGTCAATAATGCTACTGCGCAATTGGTTGAGAATCTCACCGGGTACAGAGATATTTTTGCGGTTAACAATTTCATTAAGGAATGCGACTCCCAACATACTCATAAAAGCGCCGGGGACGCCATGTCCGGTACAATCGGCAACAGCAACAAACACAATATTTTCTTTTTTAGATACCCAATAAAAATCGCCGCTTACAATATCGCGAGGCAGAAAAAAAATAAAATGATTACCAATCGCCTCCTGAATAAAACCGGGACGAGGCAACAATGCCCGCTGTATTCTTACTGCATAATGGATACTGTCGGTAATGAGCTGATTCTGATGCACGATATGGTCGCGCTGTTCTCGTATTTCTTCATTCTGTAAAGCGAGCTGACGGTTTGCCTTTTTCTTTGCATTATAGTTGCGGTATATTGATATGGCCAGCAATAAAACACCAAGCATGCAGGTAACAGAAAACCAGATAATAATTTTCTGCCGTTGCAGGCGCACTTCCTGAACAGCGCTCTCAAGTTCCATCTGCTTTTCCTTTTTACTGAATTCATTCTGCATCTCCTTCTCTGTGATTTCCTTTACATTTAAACTATCTTTCATGGCAATATACTGTATCTGATAGCCATAGGCCTCCTTCATCTTTCCCTGCGCAAACGATAAGGTTGCCAAGCTTTTGTATGCATCCATCACTTCATTCTTCAATGACTGTTCCTGAGCCAACGACAGCGCCTTAAAAAGATAATCGGTTGCACGCGGATAGTCCTTTAGCTGAAGATAGGTTAAACCCAAATACCGGTACAAAACCGGCAAGTCGGTGCTATCGTTCAGTTTTACCTTTTTTTCTGTCGCATGTAAAAGGTTTTCAAGTCCTTTCTCATATTCTTTCCGGTTGAAATAAATTTGCCCGATAGTACCTAACGTATTGGCAATTCCATGATTATTACGGGCTGCGATATTCAGTTCAAGCACTTTATTGCTATACTCCAGTGCTTTGCCGAGATCACCCATTTCCTGATAGATAGAACCGGATTCCTTCAGACAGAGGGTAACGCCCGTCTTTGATCCGCCACTATTCGAAATCTCATCATACAACACAAACGATTTATTCACATAATCAAGCGCTTTTTTATATTCAGAAAGCTTTTTAAATAAACGGGCAAGATTGAGGTAGGACCAGGCCAATCCTTCATGATTATTCATCTCTTCATAAATATTCAGTGACCGGATCTGGTAATCAATGGCTTCACGATAATTCCCAAATAACTGGTGTATACTCCCGATATTTGTTAAACTGCGGGCGATTTCACTTTTATCATTAATTTCCTCGTTCAGCACAAGAGCTTCGCGGTAATAGCGCAATGCCTCAACATAATTGGTTTTTAATTGCTGAGTATTTCCCAAACGGTTCAGACAGCCCGCCACGCCATGATCGTCATCAATTTGCTGATACATTTGCCGAGCACGGACAAGCCATTGTGTTGCCTCATTATAAGCATTTAACTGATAATAAGCAGTACCCAGATAAAACATCGCCTCGGCCTGGCCGGCAGGGATACCGGCCTGTTCACTATGCTGCAATGCCTGCAGGGCATAATGAATCGCTTTCTGCGGAACTTTATCCGAATAATACTGTGAAAACGAATTCAGAATTTTTACTTTCTCAACATTGCCGGCATTATCAAGGATAGTCAAATCGGAATCGGGAGGATGAATACCCTCGGCATAGGATAATTGCATTACAACGGCTACTGCAATCGTTAGTATTGTTTTTTTCATAATAATGTATTACAGGTGTTAAAAGTAATGTATATTATGACTCTATCAAAAAACAACTTGCTTATTCTTTCAACAAATTATACCATTTTTATCGATAATTAATATTCTTGCCGTTATTTACATTACAAAAAAGGATAAACGGCTGTCTCTTCAAACACGGGATGCGTTATACCGGCGTGAGATTTTCCGACAGTTATTTTCGCTTCAATTTAATATCAAGAAGAGTTTTATAAAAAAATCACAACGCCATATCAGCAGATTTCTTCAACCTATTTCATTAAAAATATTTTTCCAGTCATCCCAAAAGCGGACATTGCAATTAAAATTAGTACTTTTATAAAAAAACTTATTCACGATGACAGTACAAATAATCAGGACAAATGATGGATCAGATACGTACTATTGCCCACATGCAAACGAACATTACCATTCGGTACACGGAGCGATAACCGAATCACTGCATGTTTTCATCACCAACGGATTATTACAATGTACAAAGCGTTCTGTCTCGGTACTCGAAGTTGGATTCGGGACAGGGCTCAATGCACTTCTAACATGTATTCAGGCATTAAAACAACAAATACAAATCAACTATACAGCTATCGAAAAAAATCCACTCTGCAGCGATGAACTATCCGCCCTTAATTATGGCAAATTACTTGGTCCGGAAGCCGGTATATGGTTTTCGGCCATACATGAATGCAGGTGGAATATTACAGCGCCGATTCATGCCGGATTTATTCTCCATAAGCAAACCGGCGACATCAATAATATGACTTTATCCGGAATGTATGATGTTGTATATTATGACGCTTTTAGCCCGGGCGCACAGCCGGAAATGTGGACAGGCCATATATTTAGCAATCTGTTTAATCATATGCTCCCCGGAGCAGTATTTACAACCTATTCGGCAAAAGGAGCGGTAAGACGGTTGCTGCAATCGGCCGGCTTCACAGTACATCGGCTTTCCGGTCCCGCCGGAAAGCGCGAAATGCTAAATGCCATTAAACCTTAATAATCACAACAGGAAATAATAATCTCACAAAACATGCCCGGACAAAAAAAACAATCACCTTTTCTTCTGGACGATATTCCACTCAAAAACATTATTGAACTGGCGCCTGCCATACTGCTAATATATTATGACCATAAATGTATCTACGCCAATAAACAAGCGACGGCAATCACTGGTTATTCGCTTAACGAAATATCAGAGATGCACTTATGGAATTTTGCCCATCCCGATTTTAAAACACAAATAGCCGAAGCGGCAGAAAACTTCTATCAAGGAAAAATTAATGATATTTCAGTTTTGATTAAAATACTAACCAAAGAAGGCAAAGAAAAATGGATTGACGGCCATATGGAACGTATTGCTTACGGAAAAAGTACAGCCGCATTGGTTATTGGCGTTGATGTTTCAGAAATGGTTGAGGCACGTCTGATATCCCTGCACAACGAAATCCGCTTGCAATCAATTCTTGACACAATTCCAAGCCCGATGTTTTATAAAGATAAAGAAGGACTCTATACCGGGTGCAATAATGCCTTTTCGGCATTTCTCGGATTGACGAAAGAAAAAATAATCGGAAAAAATGTTTTCGATATAACACCGGCAAACCTGGCCGCGATATATAAAAAGAAGGATGAAGAATTATTCCGGAATAAAAGCCAACAAATATATGAAGCTCAGGTCAGGCATTCGGATAAAACATATCATGATGTAATCTTTCATAAGTCGGCTCTTACTGATAGTGAAGGGAAGATTACCGGACTGGTAGGGATTTTACACGATGTCACTGAATCGCGAAAAACCGAACAGGCCTTGCGTGAGTCTGAGCTTTTCCTGAAAACATTGATTTACAGCATTAATGAAGGAGTATTTGTTCTTGACAGCAGTTTTAATATAATTATTTGGAACAGTTCGTGTGTCCGTCTTACCGGCATACCTGAAAAGATGATCATAGGAAAGCAACCCTTTAGTTTCTTTCCGTTTATAAAAGACAATATTATTATGCTGGAAAAGGCGCTATCGGGAGAAATCGTTCACACCGATGATATCCGGTTTGAGATTCCCGAAGCCGGGAAATCGGGATGGCTTACAGCGGTATTTCAACCACATCGCAATGCAAAAAACGAAACGGTTGGAATAATCGGCATCTTTTATGATATCACCGCGCGCAAATTATCAGAACAGCATATAATCCAGAGTGAAGAAAAATTCAGGAATATCTTCAATGCCAGTTCAGATGCTATATTCATCACCGACCTGGCCGGGTACCTTCTGGAGATCAACGAATCAACCTTCCGGTTTCTATCCATGGAAAAAAAGGAACTGCAAAAAAAAAGTATTTACGAATTATTTCCTGCTTTCTACGAAACAACCATTGATTATTACCTGGATGGAATCAACGAACTGGAAGAACAGCATTTTGAAGCCGACATTATCACCAGGGCAGATGAAAAACGGTTTATAGAAATAACGGGGCGCAATATCCATTTTCTTGGCAATAAGGCAATCCTTCATATCTGCAGGGATATAACAGACCGGAAGATGATTGAAGCAAAAATTCTGACCACCATTATTGAAACCGAAGAAAAAGAACGACGGAGTTTTTCCGAGGATCTGCATGATGAATTGGGTCCATTCTTATCAGGGATAAAATTATATCTGAATTCATTAGGCGATGCCCAACTGCCCAATGAACAGCGGACACAGCTTGTCAACTACCTGAAAGAAATGGTAGATGAGGCCATTGACAAAACACGAACGATATCAAACAAGCTAATGCCAAGCGTTCTGATTGATTACGGACTGATTAAAGCACTTGAGTCATTTGCTGTAAAAATAGAGGCCACCAATTTCATTAAAATAAAGATTGACCCTGGCGACCCGTCTGCCCGGTATCCGAAAACCGTTGAGGTAATCCTCTACCGCACATTAATTGAACTGATCAATAACACCATAAAACATGCCGATGCAAAAAACATCAATATAGCTATACGGCTGAAAAAGAAACAACTGTTAATTTCGTATCGGGATGATGGCCGTGGTTTTAATCTTGGTGAAGTGCTAAAATCGAATTCAGGAATGGGTGTCCGCAATATGCTTAACCGCATCCGGTCAATCCACGGTAAATACGATTTTGAAAGTACTCCTAAAAAAGGAATGAAGATTACCTTCACCATTGATTTATATTTTGTGTAACTTTGATCCATATAAAAATATGACCGACAAGATAAAAATAGCGGTTGTTGACGACCACGAATTCTTTCGGAAAGGAGTAATCCTTACTCTCAGCCAATTCCGTTATGCCACTGTTGTATTTGAGGCATCGAGCGGTGAAGATTTTCTCTCTAAACTGCTTGAAACACCCGTGCATATTGTACTGATGGATATCAAAATGCCGGGCATTAATGGTATTGAAGCCACACGACAGGCGCTTAAAATCAATCCTTCACTTAAAATAATTGCGCTTACCATGTTTGGCGACGAAGAGTATTTAGAAAGCATGATCGAAGCCGGCGCTCAGGGTTTTATTCTTAAAAACATTGACAAAGAAGGACTGGACAGGGCTTTACAGGTTGTAGCACAGGACAACCAGTATTTTTCGGAAGAATTGCTGACCTATATGACCAGAAAATATCTGAATAAAAAAGAAGAAAACAACGCTCCAAAGCTTACAAAACGGGAGGTTGAGGTTTTACAGTTTATTGCAGAGGGTTTGTCAAATAAAGAAATTGCCGGGAAAATCAATGTCAGTGTGCGTACGGTAACCAATCACAGGGCCAATATTAATTGTAAGGTCGGGACAAAAAACACGGCAGGCCTCCTCGCCTATGCCATAAAAAACAAACTGGTAAAACTCTGACAGCTGCCGGTATAAATATTTGATAGTTATATTCTTATTTAACATATAAGTATTTTTACTATTACTTATTGCCTCTACTGCCTATATTCGTATACAAAAAAAACGATAATAAAACAAGTATTAATCACCTTGTCCGGTTTTTCAGTACCCTGTAATTTTAGTTATGAAAAATGGGGGTCATATTATGGATAACAAGATTAAGATAATGATTGTGGATGATCACGATTTTTATCGCAATGCATTAAAGCTTGCGTTAAAAAAATATCCGCATCTTGAAGTGATTTCGGAAGTGAGTAATGGTAATGATTTTTTAAACCAATACACAAATGTCAAACCCGATGTAGTACTGATGGATATTAAGATGCCGGGCATTGATGGAGTTATGGCAACCAACATGGCAATGAACAAATGGTCAAATGTTAAAATAATTGCATTAACCATGTACAAAGAAAGAGATTATATCATGAACATGGTTTTTGCCGGTATTAAAGGCGTTCTTTTTAAGGATTCCGCTGAACAGGAGATAGAAACAGCGATTAACAAAGTATGCAGCGGTGGTTATTATTATACAAAAAAAATTGATCAGCTTGTATAAAATTGGCCTGGACGTCGCTAATCCATAGCCAATGTGGTTAAAAACAAAAAGATTAACCTCTTTTACAGCTTTCAAAAAGGTTAAATCTGTGGTTTACCCCATTTCCTTCGCCGGAGATGGGGTTTTTCTTTTAGCAGGGAATAATGTTTTGCATATTCAATTCCCGCTCGCGATAAATTCAGAAAACTGGCTTATCTTTTTTGCACACCCCGAAAATCCTAACATCGTCTATTTCAGAAAATCCTATTTTCTTACCGCTTACTACCAAGGTATATTTATGCAGTAGTTCACTCCAAATACAAGATTCATTTGTTTTATCAACAATATACAACTATAAATCGGATTAAAAACAAATCCGTGAGGTTTTACTGATACGAAACATTAAAGTTCGTAGAAATAAACAAACACTTATTCAGCAGAAAAAAAGATTTATACCTGCTTATATTTATTTAATAATTCACCGCTTTTTGACAGGAGCAAATCAACATACTGGGCACGTTTATAAACAAGGGGATCGCTGATATTCTCATCGGATAACATTCCTTCAATATCCCGCATGCCTGCATATCCTTTGGCTTCCATCCAAGCATTTATATCATTGAGAATCCCGGCGATAATTGCCGGTTGATTTTTGTAAACAGTACTTACAATCTGAACACAACCGGCCCCGGCCATGATCATCTTAATCACATCCGCACTGGTATAGATACCGCTATTTGCACAAATCGAAGCTGATATCTGCCCATAGACCAATCCAACATAACGCAAAGCAAGCTTATAATCATCCGGATTACTGAGATTAAAATTAATGATATGCTGTTTCTTATCAATATCAATATCGGGTTGAAACAACCGGTTAAAGAGGACTACACCTTTTGCTCCTGCTTTAACCATACGAATAATCACAGACAGGGGATTAGCATAGAAAGGGCTCAGTTTTACAGAAACGGGAATTTTCACTTCCTTAACCACTGAACACAGAATATCATATTGTTCATCTTCTATTGACAAAGAAGTAACACTGGCATCACGCGTAACAGAAAAAAAGTTTAATTCAAGCGCATCAATTCCTGTATCTTGCATGCGTTTGGCAAAATCAACCCACGACTCTTTATAAATTGCATTTAAACTACCAATAACAGGGATTGATATTTCCTTTTTAAACTTGGTTAACATCATTAGATGTTCTTCCGGTCCGGCATGCCGTATATTTGGCATAGAGGTTAGCATCTCGGCATGTCGCTCATTATACTCATCCAATATCTGGTGCATCTCAAGCCGTTCCATCTGAATCTGCTCTTCAAATAACGATTTATAAACAATTGCAGCAGCGCCTGCTTCAATC
>CAZRNJ010000084.1:0-9306 GCA_964601385.1 uncultured Bacteroidales bacterium
GAATTAGTCAATATCAACACACCCAAAGGATATAAATCCGTATCGTGGCAATTCAATGGATCCGGTACATTTATCGGTCCGCACCGGCAACCCGCCGAAGGCAATAAAAAAAACGGATATATCTATTTCACCTATTTGTCCAATGTCAACACCACTGCTTCCATCACATTCACTATTGAACAGTTAAACGGTGGCGAATCATTTACCAATAAAGTCAACATTACCGTTAAGCCACCATCTATATATAAAAATATAGGAGATTTTCTGAAATATAATTCGGAGTACAGTGACTTATATACCATAGCTCAAAAATCGTCGTACTGGCAAATTGCTCCGGGGGACACAATGCTGACTTATCAAAACAAAGGGTTCACGGATAATACATGGGAAGTGATCTTTTTTGCTGTTCCCAATGGCACATTTCAACCGCTGATCAACCGGATACCACAGGGTAATCTTGCGGCCTATACAGCAGCAGATATCACACAAGAGATTGCCGATAATTACATTGGTACTTTGATTGTACATAAAGACATGAAAACAGCGCAGGGCCAGCGTGCCCTTCCGTATGAACGGCTGAATGAGCTGAACAATGGAAATCTAATCCGCATGGCAACACGGTTTATCGGTGACCTTAAAATTAGTACGAGTGATTACTCGGCCGGACAGATTGAAAAATTTACGGCAAACTATCTGCGGCAGGCCGGTTTCTTAAAAAAGAGCGATGGATCGGTTGACTATGTTTATGCCGGCTCAGCCATAATTTTCAAGCTCGACAGACATTTTGTGAATCTCGACAGCATGAACGGAAATGTTGAGGGCTGGCGACCATGGAGAGCCGACAATATTTCATCGCTGCTCGGCTTCAGCGATACGACCAAAACAGGCATGAACGGATTTGATGCAACATTCTCTTTATCAAATGCGCGTAACAACTTTTATGGCAGCGGCTGGTGGGAAGGAGTGATGTTCATCCCTCTCAACAACCTGGTAGTGGCTGCATACCGGTCGGCATTCCCATCTACTGATTTTACTAAAGAATGGATTTGGGAAAACCGGGCAAACAGCACAATCATAAGCGATGCAGAAATGCTTTTTATGCTCAATTTCTGGGGTACTCATAACATTGGGACTATATCATCCACCGGGTTAACCAACGGGCCGTACAGGACCACATCCGGCGACACCCTGATTAAAATGAATAATGTTGTTGTCAATGCTGTTAACAGTAAATCGGCTAATATTGTTAAACATATATCGTGGATAGACGGTTCGATCAACAGACGAAAAACCATATATGTAATTGATGCTGTTTTATATTAAACTTAAAAACGATGAAAAAATCTACACTCCTTCTGCTGTTTTTAACTGCCATAATATTCCTGAGCCAACTAAGCGCTCAGGATATGGTATGCTATTCGAACAATGGAACAACCGACAGTATACAATATTATGATATTGTCAGGTTGTCGGATGGTACAATGCTTGTGAGCGGAATCACCAACGGGAACCTGAACTGGACAGGCCAAACCATCTCTCTGCTCGACACAACAGGATGTTTTATCCGCGACACACTATTAGCAACATCACGCGGCTTTATTTTGCATCTCTCTGCCGATATGCAAAACATTCTTCATGTGCTTGCATTTCCGCAGGGAACCGTAACAGATATTTATAAAATTAAAACCACCAATCAGCCGGGACTGCCAACCGGAGAAATGTATATCTCGGGCAGGTTTACTGCCGACAGCAGTTTCAATAACAAAGCCGACAGTTACGATGGCTATTATATTGCGCGACTGAACAATAATTTCGTCTCAGGTATTCCCACACGCTGCCGCTGGATCAGGTTTATACCGGCCAAGAAAGTAGATAACTTTAACCAGTTCTGCCATTATCTTGAAGAATCTTATCACCGCGCCGAACAACCATGGGACGTAGATAATCTGGGACGCGTTATTTATACCGAAAATACCGAATTTACGCATGGCAAATGGGTACGTATAACCCGTCTTGATGCTGATGGAAGCGAAAGTGCTATGACCGGCGCATTTTACAATACCGTTTATACACATTATGATAACCTGCCGCACGATGGCAAAGATTCAACTATTGTTAAAGATTCAACATTCTTTTATTCTGTGTCGTCGGACTCAGCAATACTGCGGTTTGTTTACAAAAATATATCCGGATTGGATTCGGTTGTCCGCAAAAAAGTAGCAATTGACAGTATACACAGCAGTTATATGTTTAAGATTGCCGGAACCGGCGGGCGAAGTATACGCTCACTTGTAAAAGCAGATTTTATTTCTACAGGCATTGACGAGAACGGCAATTTCCGGAACCGCAATGCATACGCAATGGATCACATTTACAGATACCCATACTGGGACACGGTAAATCATCCGACCAAGTTGTTTACAGTTGAAGGCCCCGGCTTTTTTGGACATACACCCGGTTCAGGAAATATGTGGATGGCACGCATTGGCGATATCAGTATTGACCGCAGGAACAACAATATTTACCTGGGTTTCTCATACGCTACAATAAATTTCAATTTCGAGCACCCCAACTTTACGAATTATCCATGCATCCAGGGATCGCTGACTGATTTCGAATGCGCGGTGATGAGTTTAAACCCTGACGGGCAACAACGCTGGTGGGCGCGCACATACCGGCTCGACTCAAACTTCTCAGGTGCTGCACAGTTTATTGACCGGCTGGCGGTAGATTACACACATAACCGGCTGGTTGTATTAGCCAGAGGATATGATACAGCCACCAATAATTTCTTTGAAGGAAATAAAATCAAAGCCAATCCCGGCGGTAACGGTTTTATCAATAAACATTCCGGAGACCGTGTCGAGACAGAGTATTCATGGATCGGTAAATATAATCTGGATACATTAAAAATTCATTGCGCAACCTATATTGCCGAATATGATTCCTCGTATCCGGCCACCGGAACCGTCCTGGCTGATGATAACCTTGACGGATGGATTAATCCAAACAGCGGGACACCACGGACAGGACGGACTGTTTGTCACGACCTGAAAGTGGATCCTGACGGAAATGTTTATGTCGCATGCACAGGCGAACGTACGATTACCACACGCGACGCTTACCAGAAAATGACAAAGCCGGATAAAGATATGATCCGTGATTCGGCCGGTTGTTTAAATTATTTTGTGCGGGAATATAATGCCGACCTGTCGAATGTGCTTTATAGCTCATTGATCACCGGTGAATGGGATACGCTGACTGGCCGTGGCGGAAACAACACCGCTATCCGCAAACTATTTATCCATGGCCATACGCTGTATGCAGCCGGATTTATAACAAATACAGGAAATGCAGCGCCGGTGATCGAAACTCCTTCTTGGGCAAGTCATAAAGTGTCTGCAATATCCGGTTTGCTTGCAGCCCTTGATCTGCGCCCCAAACTGCGAATAACCGGTTACAAATCAGTCATGGTAAAAAACAAAACATTCACTGTTGATTATTTTCTTCCGGCTGTCTATTCCCTTTCTCCATCCAACCAGTTCAAAGTTCAGGTATCGGATGCTGCCGGAACCTTTAACTCCACAACCATTGCAGGAACAGTTACCAGCAATTCATCCGGAACAATCAATATTCTTTTACCCGGCACGCTGCCCTTCGGAAAACTAAGAATGAGAATTGTGGCAACCGACAGCACGCTTTACAGTAACCCGGTAACCATACAGATTCTCGACACGCTCCGGACAACAAAGATAAACAAGCCATCAGGCGATTCTACCGCATGCTCATCGCAATCATATATCTATAAAATAAATAATCCGGGTGTTACAACCATTGACTGGAAAGTATTCCCCGACACAGCCGCCGTAATTCAGCGAACCGGCACATTAGCCGACACATCCGTTACCATCATCTGGTCGGCCACATTTGCCGAACAAGCAAAAATTATTGCCAAAGCAACCGGCTTATTCCCATCATCAGGAAAAGATACTACCCTGATTAGTGATACGTTAAAAATATCCGTAACCAAAGTTGATGCCGTATTAATCAAAAATAACGACACACTGATTGCACGACCAAATGGCAGCGGATACACCTATGTGTGGTATAAATACTATGGCCACATTTATACCATAGCAGGTGAAACAGACAGCATGCACATTATACAACCCAACGAGGGTGGCGTATCGGTAAAGATTACAGCGCCGGGTGGTTGTTTCAGTTATACCAATGAGGTAGAAACAACCGGGAACAAAAAATTATCTGTAACAGATAATAAATACACCCTTTATCCGAATCCGAATAATGGCAATTTCTTCATACGTGTTCCGGAAACAGTAAAGAATGAAATAACAATTGAGATTACTGATATTACCGGAAGGATCATCTATGCCGACAGATTAAAAAAACCGGCAGATATCATAGATGTAAGATTAAACCGGTATAATTTAAAATCCAGCGTATACTTCCTCCGGATCAAAACCAATGGGACAGTAACAACAATGAAATTCGTTATTAAATAATACAGACCATGGCATCTTCAACCCTTCTGGAAATTCTGAAACACAACAGTACCGTAATTGGCACACGTGTTAACCGATATGAAAAGAGTTTAAACAATAAACTGACCGGACAGTGGAAACATATCTTTGGCAACAACCGGGTGTCAGGCCGCATCAAAACCGACACAGGGACATGGTCAGTAGCATTGTCAGTTGCACGTGTTAAACAAAAGCCAGGCGCGCTTGATCTTACTATCCGCTTTAAGCTCCTGTCAGGCAATGCCGATGCCGCTTCGCTGAGCGTAGATTTTTATTTCGCAGGATGGTCACGCGATAATTTTGTATTACTGCCGGCCAGCGCTTATAATGGAAACCGTTTTGAGTCACGCCGCATCAGCTATTCACCTAAACTGCTCGATCCGCGGGATATCGGAGTAGATAAACCAATCATTATATCAGATGTGCCACGGCTGAATATCAACGATGGCCCATCATTTATACAGGAGCGGTCGGGCAGCATGTCGTTCCCTGCTGCGGGTTTTTATTCTGTCCCTTCAGCCAGCGGCTGCTTTATCCTCACCGCGCAGGAATCACGGTTAGGTGACTATGGCTACACCATTACCGAAAACAAGAACAGGGATAAAGCAATGATCAGCATCACAGCCCCTGTCGTTCGGGAGCTTTACAAGTACCGGATCACCGATAATCAGTGGCCTAGCGACGACACACCGCATAATTTCAGAACAGGAGAAACGCTAACCATGAACATCCGCATCTGTTTCTTTCCCTGCAGAAATATTCAATCACTTTTTGATTATATGATTGGAATCCGCAATGATATGGTCGGTCGTGAATCAATGCCACCGTTATTCTCATTTTCATCAACCTTTCCGGTACAGGAAGAGAAATTCAACCGTCAGAACTGGGTAGAAAAGCACGGCTACTATTCAGTTGGCATGCGTGAAATATTTTTACAGGACTGGCAGATTGGATGGACGGGAGGAATGATTTCTACCTATCCGTTGCTGGCTGAAGGAGGAGAAAAAACCCGGCAACAAGTACTTCGCAACTTTGATTTCCTTTTTCCTGCAGGTATTGCGCCATCCGGTTTTTTCTGGGACTCAGGAATGTCGGATGACGAAAAGATGAACTGGTATGGCGGAGATATCCGCAAACCACACACAAAAAACTGGCATCTGATCCGTAAAAGTGGCGATGCTGTTTATTATATCATCAAACAGTTAATGCTGATGAAGAAACTCTCGATAACCATTAAACCGGCATGGGAACAAGGGGTTAAACAAGCAGCCGATGCATTAGTAAAACTGTGGAACCGCTATCACCAGTTCGGAAATTTTGTAGACAGCATAACAGGTGACATCATTGTTGGCGGCTCAACCAGCGGCGCAATCATTCCTGCTGCATTAATTATGGCTTACCGGTATTTCGCTCATCCCGCTTATCTTCTGGTTGCCGAAGAATCGGCTGAGTATTATTATGATCATTTTATAACAAAAGGAATTACCTGCGGCGGGCCCGGCGATGCCATGCAAAACCCCGACAGTGAATCATCCTACTCCATGCTCGAATCGTTTATGCTGCTGTATGTGCAAACAAAAAATAATAAATATCTGGATATGGCTAAAGATATGGCAGCCCAGTTTACATCGTGGGTTATGTCATACAATTACCGGTTTAAGGATGATTGTACATTAAAACGTTTAAATATTAAAACCACCGGATCGGTTTGCGCCAATACCCAGAACAAACATGGAGCGCCCGGTATCTGTACATTTTCCGGTATTGCGCTTCTGCGGCTGTACAGAGCTACCGGGAACCGTTTCTACATCGAATTATTGCGCGACATAGCGCAGCATATACCCCAAATGATTTCACATCCTTTACGCCCGATTGATAAAATGCCCATTGGATGGCTCACTGAAAGAGTAAGCACCACCGACTGGTTTGAAGGGCTTGGAGAAATCATGTATGGTTCAACATGGGCAGAAACAGCGCTGATGCTTACAACGGCCGAAATACCTTCTATTTATATTGACCTGACAGAAGACCGCCTATTTCTACTCGATCATCTGCAGGCAACCATTGAAAAAAAATCCCCGCATAATTCTATCCTTACAGTGAAAAATCCAACAAAATGCGATTGCAGGTTCAAATTATTCATTGACCGCGATCGTACAAATCCTTTATTGTTTAATGAAATAGAACTGATCAATACACCACGGTACACTGTTGAAGCAGGGAAAAAGATTACAATTGATATTTCATCCGAATAAACTTTAATTTACAAAATGTGAATAAAATACCCATCCCTTTTCATCATCTGCCCGCTTATAAAAAGAAAACCGGTGGGGAGCACCGGTTTAATCGTTTACCTGTTTCTTTGGGAGACAAAAACCTTCAGGTAAAGGTATGTGAGGTTTGCAGGATGCAGAAAAATTTCGTTCTTTAAAAAATAGTCGTATATTTATACTACAATTATAATACAGAATTAAACTCTTTACAATACCTAAACATAGGTAATTCTTCATACAATATGAAACAGATAAAAATAATGGTAATAGATGATCACCAGATATTTATAGACGGTCTGGCATCTATTTTTGCAACTGAACAATTTTACAAAATTGCCGGATCGGCAACCGAGGCCGAAGATGCAATAGTCGCTGCTGAAGGCCTGTACCCGGATGTTATCCTGCTCGATATAAATATTGACGGAGTAGATGGATTATCATTAATACCTCGTTTAAAAAGCAAATTACCACAAGTTTATATTATTGTAATAACAATGTATAATGATCCGCGGCTGATCAACGAGGCCTTTGACCGGCAAGCAGATGGCTTTTTGCTTAAGAGCGCCGGCAAGGCAGAGTTGATGCTTGCCATAGAAACCGTTCTGAATGGTCAGAAATACCGCTTTGATGAAACAAATAAACACAAAACAAATAATGAAGACAGTCAGCTACTAAACAATTATCCCGATGAATTCCTGAAAAAATACAAACTTACCAAACGTGAAACAGATGTGTTGATACTGATGGCACAAAGCATGTCAACCAAAGAAATTGCAGAGAAACTTGGCATCAGCGAAATGACAGTATCAACACACCGGAAACATATCAAAGCAAAACTAAATGTAAAAAACCTGGCAGATATTGTAAAATTTGCTTTTGATTATCATCTGGTATAAGAATGTATTCAATAACGGAAATATTGAACTTGTATCCTTAAATACCTTTGCTTCAATAAACAAAACAATGCATTACAAATAAAGCACTGCTGTAATCATCGTTCCCGCTCCCTTTTCAGTACGGATATTCAACGTGCCGGAAATAAGCTCCAAACGACGGGAAATATTTTTAAGCCCTGTCCCTGATTTAGAATCATCCGCTGGATTAAAACCGCGCCCATCATCATGAACACGAATAATCAATGAATCGTTATTCGAAATGAGCATAAGATTAACATTTGCCGCCTCGGCATATTTGTGGGCATTATGGATCAGTTCCTGGATGATTCGATAGGCAATGCGCGCATGTGACCCGGAAGGAACCGGCGCATTAACCTCACTTGAAAAGGTATAGCGCGTTTTTCCCTTAAGCGTATTTAATTTAAGGATTAAATCTTCAGCAGCAGCCAGCAGGCCTGCGCGTTGCAAACTATATGGCGACAGATTATAGGAAATATTCCGCACATCGCTACAGGCCGTCTCAAGATCATCCAGTAATGAAGTAAAACGATAATCAATTATTGTTAATTTATGCTCATCAATCAAACCACTCATCCTGTTTTTAAGCACTGCCAGCCACAAACCAAGACCATCATGCAATTCGCGCGATAAACGCTGGCGTTCGGCCTCTTCACCCTCGAGCACAGCCAGGGCAACCCGTTCACGCTGTTTGATTAATTCATTCTGGATAATTGACCGTTCCTTATCTCTTTTATACACGATATGCGTAAGAAACGCTGTAAAAATGCTGAATTCAATAAATGCATTGATAAAAATAATATTGCGGGTAAAAAAGGTATGTGGCAAAATGGCATAGAACTGAAGATAATAAATTATAAAACCAATAGAAACGATAGAAAACGCCACAAAATAAGCAATCACGCGGCTTGATCGCCGCCAGCGCAGAGAAATAAACGCAAGAACAAGGGCAAAAACAGCATCAAAAATAATTGTAAGCAGGTAAATATCCTGGATAGTATGCATCCAACGTTCCGGCAAGCTCATGAAAACCGGCACAAAAGAAGTAAAAATAAGACTAAATCCGGCAAAGTAGTGAAGGATCCGATATAGCCCGATGTTATTCATCTTCAGTTGTAAAAATTCACCGGCAAAAATAAGCGAGGTCCCGGCCATTGCGCCAATCAGAAAAGGATCAGCAATATTTTTTATAAAAGTTGATTCCGGCCATAAATACTGATACGCTAACCCTTTTGTTGAGAACAAAAAGAAAAAAACACAAATCAAATAAATCAGATAATACAGATTCAACCGGGTTCTCATTACATAAAAAACAATACACCCCAGCAAAAAATAAGAAATAATTACCGAAAAATATATGCCGAAAAAATAGCTTTCTTCCTGTAAATACTCATAAAAAACCTTTCTGTTCCATAGCTTCAGAGGAACAACCAATGGTTCGCCATGTGCATTTATTTTAACTAAAACAGTATGTTTCTGCTTTACGTCCACTTTAAACGGTAAAACAAAATTACGCGCATAGAAAGGTCTGTTTCTGAACGCATAATAATCGCCGGTATGAAACCTCTGCATTAGAGA
>CAZRNJ010000085.1:0-9306 GCA_964601385.1 uncultured Bacteroidales bacterium
TTTGAAGGGTCCGGCAATTGTCATAGCGCCGTTTCGCAAAAGACCAAAATAATCCAACCTGACCTGAGATAAAGCCGGAATATCAGGCAAGGACTGTTCAGGCGAAAAATCAATCTGCATGAATAAAGGATCAAACCGCACATTTCCATTTAGCCGGATACCCTGCATATCGTTGCCTTTGGACTGCATTTCAGAAAAACATGATCGAACAGTATTTGCAGATTCAATATACAGATTATTATCAATTTTATTGGACCGGGATGATTGAATTACCGGGTTTGAACAATTAACAAAAATATTATTTAAAACCATATTTGAATCGGCTGTCATTTTCCGGCCTTCAAATTCACGATCCGTGGCAACAGTGATATGCAGCGGAGACCCTGAGACCATTCCCAATAAGTTATGGAAATAGAACTGATGATCACTATCGTTTCCGTAAATACCATTTCCCTGAATATTCCAGATAATATTTTGATCAACCAGATTTGGCTTACGTGAGGCCTCAATAAAAATGGCCCCCTGTAAAGTAAGCACATCGTGAATTACATTTCCTGTCACCCGAGAGAAGATATTCCCATAATCGAGCCATATACCGGAGCCGCCGGTGATATGATGTACATGATTCATCCGGACAATCGTATAACTGCATCGCAGAAGTTTAATGCCTGCACACTCCCAGTATTGCTCGGCATCATGCCAACCGCAATTCCAGACATGATTTTTTTCAATTAATCCGTGAGTAACAGTTAAACTACGCATACCGGCCGTTCCGCAATCGTGTATTTTATTATTTCTTACAATAACATATCCCTGATCGGGGTCGGTACGGGCAATATTTTCAGGCCTCGGATCCCTCAATTCATAAGCCCTGTAACCAAATTCCAGTCCGGACGAATTAATCTCCCTGATCACATTTTCTTCAAAAATCCAGTGATGGCCGCCCATAGCATTAACAGCCCCGGTGCTTCCACGCAAAAATCCATTTGCACAATGCTCAAACACTAACGCTTTGATACGAATGAAACCCATACCTGTCCGCGCGGGTTTAAGCAGGTGACTCTGTACGGTCACTTCAATTAATTCGTTCGCCGGATTGGCCTCATTAAACGGATGGATGAATAATAACCGTCTCTGGCTGTCAAACCAAAAAGTGCCGGGCATTTTAGCTAGGTCGCCACACTGATTAAGCTGTATCAACCGTTTTCGTCCCTGAAACACTAAACCGCGCAATTGTGTATACGGCAGATTACCCTTAACCGGAATAGCCCATCGCATCAGATCATATTCAGCATCTTCGATATTCGGCAGAAGAAACGGATTATATCCATCACTAAAGAGCGAATAGGGTAAAGAGGTCATCCAAACCTTAAGAGACATGTTATAACAGAAGGTTGAATCACGAATCTGATCCATCCATACAAATTTCTTATGCCATTTGCAGTTTAAAACACGCGACCCGCTGATAATAACCGTATCGCCGGGCGCAGCTTCATAACAAATCATCTTATCATCAGCAGTCCCCTCATTGACAGGTTGAATCATTTCGCGATAAATACCACTGCGGATAAATATTTTTTCACCAGCAACAGCTATGCGGGCAGCGGCATTGATTGTACGAAGCGGCGCATCCTCTGTCCCGGGATTATCATCAGAACACCGGGGATGTTTTTGATTTACAACAATAGTTTTTGTGTATACTGTCCTGTCATCCCACGCAGGATAGTTGTCCCAGTCAATGGTCTGGGGAGTAAGATTAAGGATGTTAAAAACAGAAAAAATGAATCCTAAAAAATAGCTATTTCGAATGGCTTGTCCGGTTTTCATTCTTTTTTTTTGCAAATATACAGATACCGGTTGCACGAAGCAAGATAACCGGAATCAACAACATAATTAAAAACAGATAATCATCCGTGTCACAGGATTATCGGCGCCGTTTATCCCAACGGCGTCTTTGCTGATAGTTTTTACGGAATGTACCGGACGGACGGCTTCTATCCCGTTGAGCCGGTACAGAAACTGCATCATTATCTTCAACACCGGCGGCAGGAAACGGATGATCAGTAATCACAGGAATAGATTTTGACAGCAGTTTATGGATATCTTTGAGATAACTTTTTTCGCTGCGATCACAAAATGAAAGAGCAATTCCGCCAAGTCCTGCCCTACCGGTACGGCCAATCCGGTGGACATACGTTTCGGCCACGTTAGGGATCTCGTAATTAATAACATGTGATAATTCTTCAACATCTATACCGCGGGCAGCAATATCAGTAGCCACAAGGACACGGATACGCCGCAGTTTAAAATCGTTTAATGCTCTCTGACGCGCATGTTGGGATTTATTCCCATGAATTGCGACTGCATGAATTCCGGCGCGGTTCAGTTCTTTCGATACCTTGTCGGCCCCATGTTTCGTGCGGGTAAATACCAGCGCAGTATCAATACGCTCACTATTGAGCAAATGGATCAGCAATGTTTTCTTATTGTGTTGATCAACAAAATATATGGCCTGCTCAATACTTTCAGATGTAGATGAAACCGGAGTAACGGCAATCTGCACTGGGTGCGTAAGAATATTCCGGGCTAATTTCGCTATTTCGGCAGGCATCGTTGCACAAAAAAATAATGTCTGGTGTTTTTCCGGAAGATGCTGAATAATCTTCTGAATATCGGTAATAAAACCCATATCGAGCATCCTGTCGGCTTCATCAAGAACAAAAAACTCGGTACGGTCAAGACGGACATATCCCTGATTAATCAAATCGAGCAGACGGCCGGGTGTAGCGATAATAATCTCGACACCCGACTGCAAAGCGGTTGTTTGCGGCCTTTGCGAAACGCCGCCATAGATCACAGTATGCCGCAAACCGGTGTACCGGCCATAGGCATGAAAACTCTCACCTATCTGCACGGCCAGTTCACGGGTAGGCGTTAAAATAAGACAATGATTATTATGCTTTCCCTTCTGTTGTTTTTCGTTATAAATCAGCTGTAACAGAGGGATTGCGAACGCTGCTGTTTTACCTGTCCCTGTTTGTGCGCATCCTAAAAGGTCTTTGCGGTCGAGAACAACAGGGATAGCTTGTTCCTGTATAGGTGTGGGATTAATATATCTCTCATTGGCCAATGCCTTAAGAATTGGCTGTATAATATTAAGTTCTTTAAATTGCATAAAATTCGATTAAATAAATAAATCATCATGCAGCCAGAGGTTTATTACCTGCCTGCCGATAAAAAATCAGAAATTATAAGATAAAAAAAATCCCGCCGGTGCGACGGGACGCAATCATTCAGATAAGAAAAAAATGTTATGCGAGCCGGACATTGACCGCATTTAATCCTTTTTTGCCTTCCTGTAAGTCAAAAGTTACTTCATCATTATCTTTGATTTCATCCTTCAAACCAGATGAATGCACAAAGTACTCTTTAGATGATTCAGCATCTTTAATAAAACCAAAACCTTTTGATTTGTTAAAAAATTTCACTGTTCCGTTGCTCATAAAAAATTATTGTTTTAAAATTAGGGTTGCAAGTTATGCTTATTTATCGGATTTACAATATTTTTTTCACTTTTTATTACATAAATTCGATTACAAAGGTTGCCACATGGTAGTTTCCTGTTAAAATATTGATAGAAATACAATACAGTAACAACCGTGGCCCATCACAATTGCGAAAGCACAGCGAGTGAAGACAAAAGAATATCAGGACAGGTAACAAACACCGAATTAAAGCAAATACCGGACACTTTGCTTTTCAATGCCGGATCGGTAGTGACAAATACAGCCACAGTATGCGGGTTTCGCGCAACACATTCCCCAAGCATGGATAAATCCTGCTTATTGTCACCGCAAACGAGTGGCACAGCTTCTTCCAAGCCAAGATTCAATGTCTGTATGAGATATTTTAACCCATAAGCTTTGTCGAGATTGATCATACGCTGGATACGCGGAGCAATAAATATTGTTTTGTTATCCGATGTAAACTGTAGATATCGGCCAGAGGGATCAGCGTTTCGCATAGTATCGCGGATACGGGAATAGAACGTCTGTGACAGATGTTCAGGAATGGTCATCTGCTGGTCCTGGTATGTAACGGCAGTAAACAGAAACCACTGCTGACAACCATTTCCGGTATAGCGAAAAGAAGAAAATTCAGGTTCCCCAAGGATTGCCTGCAGTGAGTTGTTTAATGTATCAAACACGTTCTCCCATTCGGGATAGACAGATAGCTGTGAATATGAGCCGGACAGATTAACACATTGAATGCCGTTGGAAGCGGAATAATTCCATAATCCTTTTTTATCGGTAACCATATCAAGAAGACCATAATTCTGTAAAGGAGCTGAAGAAATAATCAGCGGCATGATATTTTGTTTAATTATAAATCTTCCGGTAAAAACAGCGCTGTATAATGGTTGTACCGAAGTCCAGTAACGTTCGGATGAGACATTAAGTGTTCCGTCACGGTCAGAAATCAACATAGAAACCTTTCTGTTCTTCAGAAACGAAACCACCTGATCCACCTGTTTCCTGTAATTGAGAATATCGTTGTCCATCCGATGGATTAATGCATCCTCCCCTTTTTCAAGAAACAGGATATCTTTCTCGAGTGACAGAATTTCTTCATTGACCTGAATGACTAACTTGCGGCCAGACAAGGTATCGAGATACGGCTTGCCGTTTAACTGTCTGATATTCCTCAATGCGCTAAGTCCGGCTTTTAATTCATCAACAAGCCCCGTGCCGGTTTTCTGGTTATCCATAACCTTTACAACCAGTTGCCTGCGCACATCGCGAAGATGCTCAGATAACTGATAGAGGGCTTCTGCAGAAGTAGGGCTGGTCATGACTATTTTATCCTGTATATAACACCTGCTTCAAGAGAGGCCATGTGATCGTTGCCGACAGGAGCGATACATGCCTTAAAGGTAACTGTGAATGGTTTACGGAATTTTCGTTTAAAATCATAGCCGGTAAGAATACCAAAGGAGGGAAACAGGTACCACGAGCCCAACACCGTGTTGGGTGAACCGTTAAAATAGATTTTCTTGAGAAATCCAACACCAACGGTCGTTCCGGCTACAATTCCAAGATTAGAAATGTACCTGAAAATAATCTCACTCTGGAGAAACTGGGAGAAATAATGACTGGGTAACAAATAACCGCCGGTATTGACTCCAAAAAGCACAATATAATCCTCAAATACAAGCTGCTGATTTTCTTTCTCCCTGATTTTCCGGTCAACATAAATAAATGTCTCGGCTCCGGCTTTCCATCCCGGATAAAACCCGAAGGACTGATCACTAATCACCGGATTATAATAAGAGAGGGAAACAGCATTTATCCGTAATTTTTCATGCTTATACTTTTCTGCAGAAGATGCATAAAAAGATAATAGCATGCATAACAAAAAAACAATCAGCCGGTTCATCATGTTGTAAAAATAGGAAAACAGTTTTATTCTCTCACGAATATCAAAAAATTAAAAAAATATTGTATTTTTATAATATGGCAGAATTAAAATTATTTAAGGCATCGGCGGGTTCAGGTAAAACATTTCAGCTTACCTATGAGTATTTATTGCTGGCTTTGGATTATCCTTTTGCATTCAGTCATATTCTGGCTGTAACTTTTACGAATAAAGCAGCAACCGAGATGAAGAACCGCATCCTTCAGGAGCTTCACCTGCTGGCATCGCAAAGGGAATCAAAACACCTGCTCCGTCTTTGCGACAGTATGAAACGGACACAGGAAGCCATTCGACATGATGCAGCCATTGTATTAAAAGCACTTTTACATAATTATTCACGCTTCTCGGTAAGCACTATTGATCATTTTTTTCAACGTGTACTCCAGTCATTCCTTCGTGAATTGGGATTGCAGACAGGACTTACTATTGAACTTAACAATATGGCTGTACTTGACGAAGCCGTTAACCGGCTATTTACACGAATAGACAGCGACAGTAATCTACGCGAATGGCTGATAAGTTTCGCCGAAGAAAAAATTGAACTGGGACAGACATGGGATTTTCACCACAACATCAAAGAACTTGGACAGCAGGTATTCACCGAAACTTATCATGCTATCGGTTCTGCACTACAGCAACGTATGCACGATAAAGAGTTTCTTAAACAGTTCATGTCAGAAACATCGGTGCGCTGCAACCAGATTAAACAGGAGCTTGTCTCGGCCGGACGCGCAGGACTGGATTTAATTGAAAAGCACGGACTCACCATAAACGACTTTAGATTGAAAGAACGCGGGTTCATCAGCTATTTTGTCAAACTGGCTGAAGCAAAATTTGAATTACCCAATAAAACAACAAGCGAGGCAAGAAACGATGTAACGAAATGGTACAGCCAAACGTCGCCCAGGCAAAAACAAATTGAAGAAATTTATCCTTTGCTCAATCCTTTGCTTTCAAATGCCATTGAAGCTGTCATCCGCCACTTGCCTTATCTTGTATCTGCACAAATCGTGCGGAGTCAGATTTACGTCATGGGTATTCTGGCAGACCTGTCGCAGGAAATAAACGGCTATTGCCGAGACAAAGATATTTTTTTGCTCAGTAACTCTTCCAAGCTACTCAAAGATGTTATTTCGGATAACGACACCCCCTTTATTTATGAAAAGCAGGGACAATACTACCATCACTACATGATTGACGAATTTCAGGATACCTCGCAGATGCAATGGAACAACTTTATGCCACTGATTGCCGGCAGTATGAGTGAAAATCATGATAACCTTTTAGTTGGCGATATTAAACAAAGCATCTACCGGTGGAGAAACAGTGACTGGAATGTATTTGCACACAAGGTTGAAGAGGCATTTAGTAGTTCTAACCTGCGCAAAATAGGGTTAAAAGTGAATTACCGCAGTGCTCCGCTGATTATTAAATTCAATAACAGTTTATTTGACCATTGCTCTTCTATACTAAGTAGCCGGCTGGCTGCAGAGATGGAAGAAGAAAATATGCTAAGCCGTGAAATTACGACTATTTACAGCGATGCAGTACAGGAAATACAAAAATCCCACGAAAACAACAACGGTTATATTTCGATTCGTTTTTTTAAAGACACCCCTGAAAGAAAATGGAGCGACACAGCCATCGAACATCTGCCGGAAGTTCTTCAGTCGCTGCAGGACAAAGGAGTAGCACTTCGTGACACTGCTATTTTAGTACGTACAAAAGATGATGGGCGGATAATTTCATCCTTTTTAATGGAATACGGACAACAACATGCCGGGGATAAATACAGATATGAATTTATTTCGGAAGAATTTCTCTTCCTCACTTATTCCGCTGCTGTATGTATGATTCTGGCCATACTTCGCTATCTTGTTGATCCGGATGACAGCATTAACTGCGGAGCAATACTTCATCTCAGCAGAGACATGTCAACCATAAAACCGGACCAGGAGCCAACCTTTATTGATCCCTGCAAACAGGCGGCAGACATTATTAAAAATGCCGGATTTATAAGCCCGTCCGTTACAACCGAACAATTGATTCAAATGCCGGTGAATGAGATCATCGAAAGAATTATCCGTATTTTCGGTATGCAAACCAATGAGCAAGAAGTGGCCTACCTGATTGCTTTTCAGGACCGGTTAT
The DNA here is from genome assembly GCA_964601385.1 of uncultured Bacteroidales bacterium. Taxonomy (GTDB): domain Bacteria; phylum Bacteroidota; class Bacteroidia; order Bacteroidales; family JBBRXJ01; genus CAZRNJ01. The sequence continues at coordinate 7,627 of CAZRNJ010000085.1, forward strand.
CTGAATTTCAACTGACACGCCAGAACGACATCTATTCGTTTTTAAACTGGTGGGAAGAAAATAGCAGCCAGTTTGCCTTATCCGCAGCCGATGAACAGGATGCCATACGCATAATGACTATTCATAAAGCCAAAGGGCTGGAATTTCAGGCAATACTGGTTCCATTCTGTGAATGGAATTTAGATAACGATACCAACCCCACTATTGTGTGGTGTAAAACAGAAGCATCGCCTTTCAACGGCTTCGAACGGATCCCTCTGCGCTATAATAAAAAACTCATAACAAGTTACTTCAAAGATGATTATTACCGCGAAAAACAAAAAGCATATATTGATAATCTCAATCTACTGTATGTTGCTTTTACACGACCGAAAGCAAATCTCATTGCCTTCTGCAAGGCGCCCGAAAAAGAAGATTTTGAAATACGCAGTATATCCTCACTGCTGTTTTCGGCCTTCACTAAAACACATACCGGAAAAGATGCATTAAAGATATCTCTGACTGATGCATGGAATGATGAAGAACAATTTTTCAAAACAGGTACAATAACCGCAAAAGAAAACAAAACTGTTTATGCCAATGAATTTGTATTAACCGGTCTGCATATCAGCGACCGCAAAAGAGAGATTCGCTACCGGCGTTATGGCGATGATTTTTTCGTAACCGATCCCGGCATAACCCACCCTCTGAATTACGGCAAAGTTATGCATGAGGCCTTTATGCGCATACGCAGCAAAAAAGATATCCCCGCAGTTATCCAGGCATTAGTTTTTGAAGGAATTATCCCGGAAGCGAGGGCTGATGAATTAACACAAATTATAAATAAATATCTTTCGTTGCCGGATATAACAGGATGGTTTGAAGACGGATTAACAATAATCGCTGAAAATGAAATAATACTTCCCGGCGGCGCCACTATGCGTCCCGACAGAGTGATAATTCAAAACAACAAAGCAACCGTAATTGACTATAAATTCGGTAAACATAAAAACGAAGAACACCGGCAACAGGTTGCCCGGTACTGCGAACAAATGAAGCTAATGGGCTATACAGATGTAAAAGGATATCTTTGGTATGTTACATTACAAGAAATATTTGCTGTAAATAACTGATAGTTTTTTTCAATAATCAAAGTTCAGAATTTGTATAAAAAAACCTAATTAATTTCCATTACGCCAAAATTAATTTAATTTTACTGTTTAAACCTAAAATTTTTCTGCATGAAAACACCTCTGCCACTATGGATTGCTGTAGTAATCATTACCTCTCTTTCAATTAGTAAGGCCGAAGACCCCCAATGGGATACCCGCTTTATCACAAATGGATTAATGGGCACAGTGAATACACTCGACAGCTCGTCAAACTATTTATATGCCGGCGGTTATTTCACCTTTGCAGGGAATGGCCGTAAAGTAAACAATATTGCACGCTGGGATGGAACAGAATGGATTGGCTTGGGAGAAGGATTCGATCAGCAAGTAATGGATATACTGGTTATTCATGATACGCTTATTTATGCTGCCGGATATTTTACCCATTCGGGCAGTATTCCGGTAAATAATATTGCGCGCTGGGATGGAGTTTCGTGGCAACCCTTGTCTACTGGTACTTCCGGAGGAATACGGGCAATTGAAACAACCATTAAAGCGAGCTTTCACCCTATCGCATGAAAATTACGCA
>CAZRNJ010000086.1:0-9236 GCA_964601385.1 uncultured Bacteroidales bacterium
TCTGCTATGTTTGTTGAAGAGGGATCGGTTAAAGATTATCTCGAAGGTGTCGGAACCAAACATCCGAGTGGTGTTAAGGTTCCATTTATTGCTGTGCCTACTACTTCAGGAACAGGTAGCGAAGCAACTAAAAATGCAGTTATCAGTCAGGTAGGTGATAATGGTTTTAAACGCTCGTTGCGTCATAATAATTATGTGCCGGATTTGGCTATTATTGACCCGCGTCTGATGTTGTCATGCCCTGCACGCCTGACAGCAGATACGGGCATGGACGCTTTCACTCAACTCCTTGAAGCATATCTTTCTCCAAAATCAACATTTATGATTGATGATTTTGCCCAACGGGGATTCAGGTGCATTGCTGATTATTATAATCGTGCTTGTATGAATGGCGATTCTGATATTGAGGCGCGTGCAGGTATGGCTTATGCCGCGCTCGTTTCAGGTATTGCTCTGGCTAACGCAGGACTGGGTGTGGTACATGGCATCGCTGCTTCGGTTGGCGGATTATTTGATATACCTCATAGTGTGGTATGCGGCTCTGTGATGGCCGGCGCCAATCAGGTTACTGTTGATCATTTGATAAAAACAGATAAAAATAATCCTGCATTGGGAAAATACGCTGCCGCTGGCCGGATATTTCTCCAGAAAAACGGACAATCCGATTTATTTTATATTGATGGTTTTATGGATCTGCTTGCTTCCTGGCGCGAACAATATAAAATGCCCCGTCTGTCTTCTTTCGGAGTGAGTGATAAACATATTGATAAAATTGTTGAGGGAACTTCTCTGAAAAATCATCCCGCCCGGTTATCATCCGACCAGATAAGGAAAATAATCGCTGAACGGATTTAAATTTTGGTATAGCTGTTCAGGCACTCTTCCTGTGTATCGTATAATTCAAATACGTTGTCAAGGTGAAGTAAGCGGAATAGTTTCATAACGTCCGGCTTGATACAACAAATCTTCATTGACCCGGCATTTCCTGTAGCTGTTTTGTAAACCGATAAAAATACTCCAAATCCGGTGCTGTCAATAAAAGCAACATTTTGCAAATTTAAAATAAGGTTTGTGCCCGGCGTGTTAAAAATAGCATTCAGCTCTTTTTTGATTGTATCGGCATTAAAGGCAACAATTTTATCCATTTCTTCAACCACTGCAACAGTAATCTCTTTGATTTTATCAACCTTTATCATATTTATCGCTTTTTTCAACTCTGACAAATATAATTATTCTTTTGTAAAACAAAGAATTAAACAGAGTTTTTCGTTCGAAAACTTTTTTATGACTTAATTTTTGCAAATGAATGCAATAAATATATGGATGGTCGGATTATCCCACCAGCAGCTTAAGTAATATCGTTATTGTGAATAGTTAACTTTTTTTGTCGAAACCTATGCTATTATACCCGGGAATCAGTTAAAATGCCCATTTTATAAATAAGGTTTACAAAGTATTTATTTCAGTTATATTTAATGTACATTTGAAGCCGTGAGGTTACGGGTGTAAAATATCGAGGTTTAATAGACGAAAAGAATGAACGCTCTATTTTATAATTGCTTTGCCGGTATAGCCGGGGATATGAATCTTGGGGCTATGATTGATCTTGGTGTGCCGGTTGAATTGCTTACCGGTGAATTAAAGAAACTTCAATTACCGGAGATTGACTTAACAATCACCCGTGAAAAACGCAAGGCGATTGAGGGTACGCGTGTCAAGGTTACAGGTTACGACAAACAATTACAACATCGTCATCTTAACGATATTGAACAAATAATCTCTCATTCGTCATTAAGCAGTTTTGTTAAAAAAAGGAGTTTGTCAATGTTTGTTGCTCTTGCCGAAGCCGAGGCCCGGGTTCATGGAATAGCGGTTGATAAAATTCATTTTCATGAAGTAGGGGCGGCCGATTCAATTGCTGATATTGTTGGCGCTGCTATTTGTATTGAGATTCTCAGCCCGGAAATGATTTTTTCGTCTGCTGTTGAACTTGGACAGGGAATTGTAATCTGTGATCATGGCACATTTCCTGTACCTGCTCCTGCAACGGCTAGGTTAGTGGAGGGTATGCCTGTTACTGTCGGCCATGTTTTGCATGAAGCAACAACCCCCACGGGAGCAGTGATATTAAAAGAATTTGTAGATAAGTTTTCTGCTCCAGACCAGTTCCGTATTCTTAAAACAGGATACGGTGTCGGTTCCCGCGATGATGATTTTCCCAATATACTCAGAGTGATGGCTATTGATACAGCAGAACCGGAAATGGCCGTATGTACAATGCTTGAATGTAATATTGATGATATGAATCCTGAGTTTTATGAGTATGTAACCGAAAAACTTTTTGCTGCCGGCGCTGATGATGTTTTTATCAGTAACCTGATTATGAAAAAAGCCCGGCCAGGCGTTAAACTAAGTGTTCTTTGTTCAAATGCGCTGGTAAATACTATCAGGCATATTCTTTACACCGAAACAACAACATTGGGCGTGAGAAGTTATCAGGTCGAAAAATCTATGTTATCCCGCTCCATTGAAATGGTTAATACCTGCTTCGGTGAAGTCCCGGTTAAAATTGCTTTTTCCGATCAGGTTGCTGTAAATGTAAAACCCGAATTCAGCGATTGTATGCGTATTGCAAGGGAGTTTAATATTCCTCTTAAAGATGTTTATTTTGAAGTATTGTCGAACCTGAAAAAACTGAAATAGTTATGGATAACAGTATGGAAAAATATAATGATCTTCTGGATGTGTTGAAAAATCTTAATAACGTGGCTGTTGCCTATTCCGGCGGGGTTGACAGTTCGTTGCTGTTATTTGCAGCTACTAAAGTTTTAAAAAAAAATGTGATTGCAGTTACGGCTGCCGCACCTTTTATCCCGAAATGGGAAGTGGAAGATGCGCAAATACAGGCCGGAAAATTTAATGTCAGACATATTGTGTTTGATGTTGATCTTCCTTTACTGGTGAGCAATAATCCGCCCGACCGTTGCTATCATTGTAAACTCACATTGTTTTCAATGATGATGGAGCGGATACGGGGCGAAGGTGATTATATTCTGATTGATGGAAGTAATGCCGATGAAATCAATGAATATAGGCCCGGATTTAAGGCATTAAAGGAACTTGGTGTCAGAAGCCCCATGGTTGATGCCGGTCTGACTAAACAGAATATTCGTTATCTCTCAAAAATGTTTGGTCTCGATACATGGGATAAGCCGGCTTATGCCTGTCTCCTGTCGCGTATACCCTATAATACTGAGATCACGCCGGTTTTACTCGAACGGATTGAAAATGCCGAAAAATTTTTGATTGATCTGGGTATTAAGGCAGTGCGCGTTCGAAGTCATGGCGATCTTGCGCGTATTGAGGCAGGCGAAGAATCATTCGAGTTGCTGCTCGACAGGGATGTGTTGAAGAAGATTGCAGCTAAACTGAAAGAGTTCGGTTATATGCATATAACTGTTGATTGTGATGGCTATAAAATGGGATGTTTCGATGAATTCTGATTCTATTTATCAATTGCTGCTTCAGGTTAAAAGCGGTCAGATTACTCCTGATAAAGCACTGGAGCAACTGAAGGATCTGCCATTTAAAGATCTGGATTTTGCAAAAATTGATACGCACCGTTATTTACGTATTGGCTATCCCGAGGTTATTTATTGTGCAGGAAAAACTATTGAACAGGTTGTTTCAATTGTTAATTATAAAATGGTTAGGCAGATTGATGTGATGGCTACCCGGGCTGATCAAAATGTTTATGAGGCCATTAAAATAATTGCGCCTTCTGCCATTTATCATCCTGTGGCGCGGATTATAACTATTCCGCTGCAACACGGAAGGAAAATTAATGACTCTGTTATTCTTGTGATTACTGCCGGAACTTCTGATATTCCTGTTGCCGAAGAAGCTGCTGTAACAGCATCGTTTTTTGGAAATACGGTTGAGAAAATTTTTGATGTGGGTGTTGCCGGAATTCATCGCTTGTTTATGCATTTGGACAGGTTGCGTGGCGCTAAGGTAATTGTCGCTGTTGCCGGTATGGAGGGAGCATTGCCGGGCATTATCGCCGGTTTGGTTGATAAACCGGTTATTGCTGTTCCAACAAGCGTAGGGTATGGCTCGAACTTCGAAGGATTATCGGCTTTACTTACTATGCTTAATACCTGTGCACCCGGTGTATCGGTGGTGAATATTGATAATGGATTTGGCGCCGGATATCTTGCATCGGTGCTGAATGGTATGCACTGACTATTGATTGCTGCTCATGATGATATCGCCGTGACTGATCCCTTTCACTGCCTTTAACTGGTCTGATAATGCCAGTAATTCCTTTGCTTTCCCTTTTATTGTAATGGTCTCAAGACAATTGTGATGGTCGAGATGTACATGCTGTGACGACAGAATGAGGTGCCTGAAATCGTGTTGTATAGAAGTTAATTGGTTGAGTAGGTCTCGCTTGTGATGATCATAAACCAGCATAATAGCGCCTGATACATTTGCGTTGCTTTGCCATTGCTTGTTTATCTTATATTGGTTTACCAAAAAAGCCAGAGCACGCGAACGGTTCGGGAATTGCTCGTTCTTAACAATCGTGTCAAGTTTCTTTAAAACTGCTGATTCAAGTGATACGCCAAACCTTGTTACAGCCATAGTTATTATTTATTAGAGAAGTTGTGTTCACAGATCTGCTCCTCAGCTAGGACTTGAACCTAGGACCTACGGATTAACAGTCCGCCGCTCTAACCAACTGAGCTACTGAGGAGTATTTAATTGAAGTGCAAAGATATAAAAGAAATTCAAATGAATACAAGGATTGAACATAGATTTTGCAAATGTAATTATTGACTTCAAAATTATTTCTGTCTGCTTTTGTAAATGGTTAATATTCAATATGTATGGCGATTGAGTAACTGGAAAATTTTTGATGCTGGTTTTTAGCTTGATATTAAACTCGATTATATCAATCAGTATAAAACATAGCCGGCTTGTTTGATAAATATAGGACAATCAACAACGAAGGAAGTAAGTTAAATTGTGAGTGGTTGCATTTAACCGGTTGACAGGGTCAGAATAATCCGTGTACTTCTGAATTTATTTTATTGATGGCATAACGCAGATCTTCCGGATTCTCAAGAAAGTTGCGTTTGTCAACTTCTATACGCAGCATTTTTCCCATCGTGTAGTTTTCTGCCCATGCTTCGTAACGCTCGTTTAAGCGTTGTAAATAGTCGAGCCGGATGGTACTCTCATATTTGCGCCCGCGTTTTTGTATCTGTTGCACAAGCGTGGGCACTGAAGCGCGCAGGTAGATTAATAGATCAGGCGGCTTAATGAGTGAATTCATGAGTCCAAACAGGTTGGTGTAGTTCTCGAAATCGCGTGTTGACATCAGCCCCATGGAATGAAGGTTGGGGGCAAATATAAAGGCATCTTCATAAATCGTCCTGTCCTGTACAGTCGTTTTACCCGACTGTTGGATGTCAACAATATGTCTGAAACGGGATGTGAGAAAAAAAATCTGTAAATTAAATGACCATCGTTGCATATCATCGTAAAAGTCGGTCAGATAAGGGTTCTTATCAATATCTTCGTAATGTGCTTCCCATCCGTAATGCTTACAAAGTAAGCCCGTGAGGGTGGTCTTTCCCGATCCGATGTTTCCTGCTATAGCTATGTGCATTGATTTATTCTTTTTTGTATATAGTGTATCCGTCATGTTTAAAGACGTACAGATGATCAATGTGCAACCGGCAGTTTATTACCACACCTGTATCTGGTATGGAAGTGGTGCGGGTTGTCTGGTCAAGGATGTTATAGTCAAACAGCATGTGGTTGTTGTAATAAATAATGCTCTGATTGATTATTTGAAAATCATTAATCGAGAGTAGCGGAATGGTTGAGTGGTAAGTACCGTACTGATTAAAAACAAGAATGCCAAGATTTGGAATGCTCAGGTATACCAGTGTGCTGTTTTCAATCATGCGTACCGGCTTGCTGTTTTTATCGGTTATGCTGTTAATGCTCTGACTCTGACAAACAGGTTTCATGTCTTTGCCAAACAGAAAAATTTGTCCGGTAAAATTGTCAAAAACCCAAAAACCACCTGCTTTTGATGTACATATTAATTCAACATCCTTAACTCCCAGGTCATCGAGCAAAATAGGACTGCTGATTTCGGCCAGATAATTGTTAAGGAAAATGGCCTGGTTAAAATCTTTATATAACAACAGAATACGGAATGGGTCGGATATATCAACTGAATGGATAATCCCGGCAGTTTTATTTGTGTATTCCCATTTTTTTCCGGTTCGGGAGTCCTCTTTGATAAGTGTCTGGCCTTTAATCATATAGACATTTCCTAGCCCGTCAATCGTATAGTGCTGAATATCAGGACTGCCACTGTGCCTGAAAACAACTTTAAGTATGGTTTCGTTTTGCAAAACCGGTGATTGAATAAGCAATAGAATGCTTAGATAGAGTAGGGACATTGCTAAAAATTTGTATAAAAGTAAAAAAAATAATGAAACTATTTTAATGGTAAATTTTTAATCTCACGTTGTTTATATTTTAGTTTCTTTGAATATGTTGATATTTCTGTATTATTCGGGTTCTTATGATGTCTGTGATTTGATTTTTTAAAGGTTTTAGCTAATATTCTATAAATCAGTGCACAATGATTTTATTGCAAAGAAAATAACTGTGTTTTTAATCATGACAGAGAAATGTTTTATTCTGATATACTCTTGCTGATGAATTTCAAAATAAGGCCGGATAATACATATACAGTATTGTATATTCATGTATCATATATCAGAATTAATGATTAATTAACTCGGATTTTGAGCTATTACGAATGCAGATGTTTTAAGTTTGCAGATGATCTAAACCTACACGTATATGAAAAAGCTGGTAATTATTCTTGTTTTCTTTCCTTTATTTTTGGCAGCACAGAAACCGGAGATTAAATATACGGTTGGTTGTCTTGCTTTTTATAATATCGAAAATCTCTTTGATACCATAGATGATCCTGTGAAGAATGATGATGAATTTCTTCCTTCGGGAAGTTACAAATGGTCAACGGAACGTTATAATAAAAAACTTGATCGCTTGTCGGAAGTTATAAGCCAGTTAGGTGCTGAACTGACCAAGGCGGCACCTGCTATTGTTGGATTATGTGAAATTGAGAATAAATCAGTGCTTGAAGATCTTGTTCGTACGCCAGCCCTGATGAAATATAATTATGGGATTGTACATTTCGAAGGACCTGATGCACGGGGTGTTGATGTTGCACTTATTTATCAGAAAGCCCGGTTTACCCTTATTTCAGCCAAACCGGTACGATTGACGATACCGGGGAAGGATGATTTTTATACCCGTGATCAGCTTGTTGTTACAGGTTTTCTGGATGGTGAGAAAATATCAGTGATCGTTAATCACTGGCCATCCAGGCGCGGTGGAGAGAAACGCAGCGCCCCACTTCGTAATGCTGCCGCAGCCCTTTGCAGGTCAAGTGTAGATACCCTGCTTGCGGCCGATCCGGATGCAAAAATATTTATCATGGGTGACTTTAATGATGATCCGGTTAATAAGAGTATCAGGGAACATTTGAGAGCCAAAGGAAGTTTCGAGGAAGGCCGGCTCACCGGACTTTACAATCCCATGGTTCAATTGTATAAACAGGGGATAGGCACTCTGGCTTACAGAGATAAATGGAATTTGTTTGATATGATTATTGTATCAAAAGGTGTTTTTGATGAACAGGACAGTGCTTCGTACCGTTTTCTGAAAGCTAAAGTGTTTAATAAGCAATTTCTTATGCAGAGTGACGGGCCTTATGCCGGTTATCCTTTCCGGACCTTTGTTGGGTCAACATATATGGGCGGATATGCCGATCATTTTCCTGTTTATCTTTTTTTGATAAGAAGAAGAAAGGAGACAAATTCTCCGGAATAAATGAATCTTTAATTCGCAGTTGCGCTTACACTGCTGCCGTGGCAGTTTTTGTATTTTTTTCCGCTGCCGCAGGGACAAGGATCATTGCGGCCAACTTTTTTCTCTGCCTTAACCGGTTGAATGCGCTGGTTTTCACGTGTATCGTGCATTCCCGGTTGTGTGCCGTACATGTCACTTTTACTGGTTTGCATCCGGCTCAGATCAAGTCGTCTCGGTGGCCGTGCCTCTTGAACTTCGCGCGGATCACGGATAGGTATGTAGGCCTTCATCAACGACGCAATAACATTTTTATTGATCTGATCAATCATCAGTTTAAACAGATTGAACGATTCAAGTTTGTATATCAGCAACGGATCTTTTTGCTCATATGAAGCATTTTGTACCGAATGCCGTAGCTCATCAAGTTCGCGCAGGTGCTCTCGCCAGGCATCATCAATTGTAGCCAGAACAACGGTCTTTTCATAGTTTCTCACTAGTTCAAGGCCCCCGCTTTCAGCCGATTTTTTCAGCGGTGTGATGATCTGAAACGTTTTTAGTCCGTCAGATATAGGAATTACAATGTTCTCGTAGGCATGGCCCTGATTTTCATAAACATTCTTGATTACCGGTAATGCTTGTTTGGCTATGGATTCGATTTTCCGGCTGTACATGGTTTGTACTGCTTCGAATAGTTTATTACTGATTTCGTTCGCCGATGACTTCATAAATTCGCCTTTATCAACCGGCGATTCAATGGCCAGATGCCGCAGTAATTCCAAATTAAAATCCTCGAAAGTGACATTTCCATGACAGTCGGCAACGATTGATTCACAGACATCGGCAAACATATTACTGATATCAACACTTAACCGTTCTCCAAACAGTGCATGTTTACGGCGCTTATAAATCACTTCGCGTTGTGAGTTCATTACATCGTCATATTCGAGCAGCCGTTTACGTATTCCGAAATTATTTTCTTCTACTTTTTTCTGTGCGCGTTCTATCGAGTGGGTAATCATCGGGTGCTGGATCATTTCACCTTCTTTGAGTCCCAGCCGGTCCATCAGTGATGCAATTCGTTCCGATCCGAACAAACGCATCAGATCGTCTTCAAGCGAAACGAAAAACTGCGAAGTGCCGGGATCTCCTTGTCTTCCTGCCCGTCCACGCAACTGCCTGTCAACCCGGCGCGACTCATGCCTTTCGGTGCCGATAATTGCCAGACCACCGGCTTCTTTTACCTCTTTTGATAATTTGATATCGGTGCCACGACCCGCCATATTAGTGGCTATGGTTACTGTCCCTGT
>CAZRNJ010000087.1:0-9101 GCA_964601385.1 uncultured Bacteroidales bacterium
GTTGAATAGGGGATGACCTCTTCTTCTGATTCGGGCGTGGTGTATAACATCATGTGGGCCAGCGCAAGATTGCCGGCAGTATAAATTTCTGTTTTATCCGGATTCCAAAACGAGAGGGCGGTAACCATTTTTCCGATGTCTTGTTGTACATCGGCGGTTGATTCCGGATAATATATTCCGCAAAATGCGCTCATGCAAATAGTGATTGTGAACGGTGAATAATATCATCCCATGCAATCTGATTCATGCATTTGAAATGGTTTCGCGGGCATTTTTTATAGCCCAGTTTTGAGCATGGCCTGCAGCGTAATCCCTTTACTTCATATACAAAGGAGCCGGAACCCGGAAGGTAAGGATACATGCCAAACTCAGGAATCGTATTGCCCCATACCGAGAGAATATTTTTCTTAAATGCTGCTGCAATATGCATCAACCCGGTGTCGGGTGTAATAATCAGTTTTGCCTGTCGTACCAGTGATGCCGATTGGTGCAGTGTAAAGCGGCCGCAGCCATTGAATACATGGCTGCCTGAAGCAGCAGCAATCCGTCCGGCTCGTTCGGCGTCTTCTTTCCCGCCAAGCAGAATTACAGGCCTGTTAAGTCGTATACAAAGATCAATCAGCTTGTCTTCCGGCATCTGTTTGGTATTGTGTTTGGCGCCGGCTACGATACCGATAAATCCCTGATGCAGAAAAGCTGGCAGTGTTCTGAGGTCTACTTCATCGGATGAAGGAATAAAATAATCCAGTCCCTGCCCATCGTTCTTTACATCAAAAATGCTGACTGTCTCCATATAGCGGTCAACAATATGAATGCCGGGCAGTATATTGATACGAAGATTCACCAGCAGCCATTTGGCTATATTCAGTTTGTAAAACCGGAAGGCCGGTGCTTTTAACCGTGAGATGAGCCGTGATGTGCGCAGGTTATGGTGTAGATCAATAATGAAATCATATTGCTCGTTTAACAGTTGGGCCATAAGCTCCGGCCAGTTCTTATCGTATCCGTAAACCTTTGCTATCGCCGGATTATGCTCCATCAGCGGAACAAATTGTTGTTTGGTGAGGTAATGCACAATGCTGCCCTGTACCTGTTGATGAATACACCGTACAACAGGCGTTGTCAGGATAATGTCTCCTATTGAACTGAATCGTACAACCAGAAATTTGATGGGTTGTGTATTATTCATGATTTTTGCTGTAATAGTACAGCAAAGTTAAGAATTCAGACGTTTTTTCTGTTCATAGTTCTGAAATTAATCCAACGAAATCAGATAATTCAGCTTGTCTTCTACTGATTAATTTGGGATTGTTGTTCAAGAGCGTTTTCAGTTAAGTCATCCCAACTGAAAAATCCGGATTGACAGTGCCGGTGAATCAGAATTCGATTTTATAACTGATATTCGGCAGCATCACAGCTTCTTTTTGTTTTTCGATCTGTTGTGTTTTATAATTATACCAGTATCCGTAAAATTCTTCATAGCCCAAAATATTTACAAAATGTACCGACCAGATGCTGGAATGTTCTTTCCGGTTCTTATGATAATTTATTGAAAGGTTTGCTATCAGCGCGGCCGGTTTGCGCCATGCAAATGCGTTGGTTTCGTCGTACACCGGCTCTTTAGCAGCTAATGAGAGAGCATAATTTAACGGACTGATACGGTCGCCTCCCATATAGTTCAAACGACCATTAATGCTGAACAGGTTTTTTTTCTGACGGCCTACGGCCCATTCTTTGCCGCCCAATGCATTTAACACCCATGTTTTATCAAACCGCGTGGGATGCTCCTTGTTGTCGCCACCTCTGTATACTGAACGGAAAAGGGATGTTGTGAAAAGAAAATAATATCCATTGTTCAGAAAACGCTCAACGGTTATATCTATACCGGCATTCTCTCCTGTGCCTCTGTTTACCAGTGAATCTTGCAGATACCAATTCAGGTCAGTATTAATCAGTGAGAAGGAAGTGCCTGGTTTTACAGGTATCGAATACAAGCTCTGGTAGAAGGGTTCAATCATGAGCCGGCTGTTTTCACTGGTCTTTAGTTCATAGCCAAGTACGATATGATGTGCCTTCGTGAAATCAAGGTTTTTATTGGGTAATGTGTATCCCGACTGGTGCTTCTGCTGAGCCAGATAAAAATTCAGCATCTCGAGCTGGCTGTGATGTCCATATCCGAGCGATACCGATTGTCGTGGCATAAACCGCCATTTAATGCCTCCCCGGGGTTCTGTAGTATATTTTCCGTTCAGATGGAAATATTGTGAATGAAGTCCGGTATTTAGCGTTACCGTAGGTGAAAGATCGAAACGCGATTGCGAGTAGGTCTGCCAGAGCCAGCTATTCCCCTCTTCAAGGACAACAGGGATAAGCGCTGCGCCCGGAATAACCGCCTGCCGGATATCCATATTATAGAATAGATGGTTTATGATCACTCCTGTTTTGTTGGTATGCAACGGACTGAATTTATTGTTGATAAAGCATGAAAACGAATACTTCCAGGTATTGCTTTTAATATAATTTACCGGCTGTAACGTAAGCATCTGATCCATCCTGCTGATGTCCATCTTCGTGTTGTTACCCGTTGCCGCAAGTGTTGAATGCAGGAATGTTTTTTTACTCAGGTTGATTTTATGGCTTATTCCTGCTGCGCCCATGGCTGTGGGCGATTTCATTTCTTCTTTATCTTGCTCATGGATCCATAGTCCCGAATCTTTTTCAGCCCGAGTACCCGAGATATCATTGGAGCCAATGCCCCATAGCACGATGGTTCCTGTTTTACGCATGGGAACGTTTAGTTTAAATGATAGATCCTGATACCGGATATTTGATGCATCTTCAGGCAGCATTGGTCCCAGTAGGCCAAAGGTCGAATAGCGGTAATTGAACAGGTATGATGCATTCTTTCCAAATATTATCGGTCCTTCCGATGATACATCAATGCCCAGCAGCCCGGATCGGAAGGTATGTTCATATTTTTCGTTGTTGCCTGTTCGCATGCGTATATCAAATACGCCCGACAGCGCGTTGCCATACTCGGCAGGGAAGGCGCCGGTGAAAAAGTCGGAGTTCGAGAGCATCTGACTGCTGAGCGCCGTGAATCCGCCGCCGCCGAATATTGTGAGATTTGCAAAATGATTGGGATTGGGGATATCAATGCCTTCCATGCGCCATAGCAACCCTTTGGGAGCATTGCCCCGGATTACAATGCCGTTGTTGGCTGTGCTTCCGGCAGCGCCTGCGAACGATGTAGCTATGATGGCCGGATCATCTATACCCCCGGCATACCGCATTGTCTCTTCAACCGTGAACTGCCGGGCACTCAGTATGGCCATCGTGTTCAGCGCCCGGTCTTTGTTTGTCGTAGATTTGATCACCACCTGTTCCAGTTCTGTAACCGATTCTTTTAATCCGATGTCAAGAACTACTTCTTTTCCCGATCCTACAACTAGTTCCTTTATGTCATATTGCTCGTAACCCATATAGCTGATCAATACATTATGCCTGCCTACCGGTACGTTTTCTATCCTGAATTTTCCGTCAATATCCGATATAGCCCCCAGAACCGGGTTAACCGTGGATACTATGATACTTGCCCCGGCAAGTGCAATCTGCGTTTCGCGATCAGTAATCGTTCCTTTTACTGTTTGCACAACGCACTGGCCTGTTATCCCTATCGGGTATATAATCATGGTTGTATAGATTATTTTTTTTAATTTTCTAATCATAAAAATTGTATTTTTACCTGAATTCATTTTGAGTTGATTTTTTAGTTTATTATTAATGCAAAGATCCTCCGCATTTGATGTTTGTGCAATACTGATTTATAATGATTATAATGAAGGATCAATTTGACCAGCTTGTCCGGGAATACAACGAACTGCTTGATTCGCAAAAATTTGTTGAAAATGAGCTCGATTATAATTTACTGAAATATCATATCCCTATGCTCGAACGGCTCAATGTTTTAAGCAACAGTTCTATTTCTGTTTTTGATATGTATAAGCGTGAACATATTTACCTTTCGTCGAATTTTGAGGAAACATACGGATGGAGCAATGCCGAAGCCAGCGAACAGGGTAATGATTATTTTAACAGCAGAGTACATCCTGATGACCTGATCTTTAATTTTAAGGCGGGTAATTATTTTTTACGGTTGGCGTTTGGATTAAAACCTGAAGACCGGGTCAATAAGTATAAAATACTTTCTGATTACAGAGTGCGCAACAGCCGCGATGAATATGTTCGTGTGGTGGAGCAGAAGATGTTGCTTGAGGCCGATAAGCGGGGTAATATCTGGCTGGGACTTTGCATCATGGATGTGTCGCCCGATAACGACATCGAGAGTCCTGCGCGCTGCCGCGTAATCAATATCAAAACGGGTGAGTTGTATCATTTTCCACCCGGTAACGAGGAGAATGCGTCTAAGCCGGCTCTCTCCGAAAGAGAAAAAGAAGTATTGAATCTGATTTCCCGCGGTATGCCAAGTAAGGTCATTGCCGATAAATTATGCATCAGCGTAAATACAGTGAATACTCACCGTCAGCGGATCATCGAAAAACTGAATGTTGCAAATACGTTTGAGGCATTGAGATATGGCTCAACTATGGGATTGATATCATAGAGATTACCCTTGCTGCCGCGTTTGTTCTCGCGGGGGTTAAATGTATTTTAGTTTAAATTTATATTAGAAGTATTCTTTAGCAAAACTCTAAACCGTCTGAAAAATGAAATCCTACCGTAAAGAACTTTGGTTCAGCACAGCACACCGCCGTGAGATCATCAATATCACCCCTCAGCTTGAGCAGTGTTTGCGCGAGAGTGGTATTCGCGAGGGCTTGCTGCTATGTAATGCCATGCACATCACTGCCAGTGTATTTATTAATGATGATGAGTCGGGACTGCACAGTGATTATGAGCGTTGGCTCGAGAAACTGGCGCCCGAAAAACCTTATGAGCAATATGCGCATAATGGTTACGAAGATAATGCCGATGCTCACCTTAAACGAACGATCATGGGACGCGAGGTGGTGATCGCTATTACCGAAGGCAGGATGGATTTCGGGCCTTGGGAGCAGGTGTTCTATTACGAGCTGGATGGCAAGCGCCGTAAACGTGCCCTGGTGAAAATTATTGGAGAATAATACCGATTGTAAAATTGTAATTATCTATTGTAAATAGATTAAGCATTTGTTACATCGGCATAAAAATTATTCAAAAATCAACATCCACCGTTACGGGGCAATGATCCGAATGAATAACATGACTCAGGATGCCGGCATTGCGCAGTTTAGCCATTAGGGAATCGGTTACTAAGTGGTAATCAATACGCCATCCGAGGTTTTTTTCCCGCGAATTGGCACGATAGCTCCACCAACTGTACTGTCCGCTCTCACTGTTGAAATGGCGGAAACTGTCTACCATTCCGGTTTTTACAAATTCGTCAAACCAGGCGCGTTCTTCGGGCAGAAAACCCGATACATCTTCGTGCCGTTCGGGATGATTGATATCAATGGGCTTATGACAGATGTTGTAATCGCCCGAAACAATTAGTTTGGGACGTTTAAGACGTACTTTGGAAATAAATTCCTTAAAGTCGCGTAAAAATTCCATTTTAAACTCTTGTCTTACATCGCCCATCGAACCGCTGGGAATATAAACACACATCACCGAAATATCGCCATAGTCGGCGCGGATGATCCGGCCTTCGTCATCGTATTTACTGATACCCATGCCGTACTCAACATAATCGGGCTTTTCTTTGGTTAGTATTGCCACACCGCTGTATCCCTTTTTTACGGCATAGCTCCAGTAGTGATGATAGCCCATACTGCTAAGCACTGCCGTGTCTGCCTGGCCTTCTTGTATTTTGGTTTCCTGAAGACAAATGATATCGGGCCCCGTTTTCCGCAGCCACTCATTGAAACCTTTGGCTTGTGCCGCGCGCAGACCATTTACATTGTATGAAAAAATTCTCATGGAAACAAACTGTTTTATGCGTAAAGATAGAAAAAATGATTCGCCTTATATAGTGTGTAAACAAAAAATTATCTTTACCTGTTGGAATAATCTGCAGTTGAAGAATTAATTTATGAGTACCGGACTTGTATTAAAATCAACCGGAAAATTTTATACTGTGCTGAATGCTGCCGGCGAACGGATAGAGTGTACCATCCGGGGTTCGTTTCGCATCAAGGGGATTGAAGGTACAAATCCGGTTGCTGCCGGTGATAAGGTCGAATTTGAAACCACCGGACAAAATAGTGGAATCATTAACGTCATTATTCCTCGCTCTAACTATATTATCCGTAAAGCAACTAACTTGTCTAAACAGTATCATATCATTGCTGCCAATGTTGATCAGGCCTTACTAATTGTTACCGTAGCTTTCCCTGAAACCATGCCGGCTTTTATTGACCGTTTTCTGGTGTCTGCCGAGGCATACCGTATTCCTGCCATTCTGGTTTTTAATAAGACCGACCTTTATAGCGAGGAGCATATCTTTCAGATGAACCAACTGACAGCAATCTATCAGAACGCCGGTTATACTGTACTGGCTGTGTCAGCGGTGAAAGGAGATAACATTCAATCGTTGAGCCGGTTATTAAAGGATAAGGTGAGCGTGATCGCCGGTAATTCGGGTGTTGGCAAATCAACGCTGATTAATAAGGTTGACCCATCGCTGAATCTTAAAACGGGTTCAATTAGCGATTGTTATAATACCGGCAGGCATATCACCACTTTTGCCGAGATGTTTCCGCTCATGCAGGGCGGTTATATTATTGACACTCCGGGCATACGCGCCTTTGGTGTGGTGGATATGGTGAGGGAAGAGATCTATCATTTTTTTCCTGAAATATTTGCAACAGCTGCGAACTGTCGCTTCAATAATTGTATGCATCTCAACGAGCCGGGCTGCGCGGTAATTGATGCCGTCCGTTCAGGGCAGATTGCCGGCTCTCGCTATGCCAGTTATATCGGAATCATCGAACAGGATGAATCGAAATACCGCTAAAAGCAGTTTTTTCGCAACTTTTGCTATTTTTGTCCGCAATAAAATAAAACAGTATGATTTTTTGGATTGGATTTATCACCGTCATTCTTATTCTTTTACTTCTTGATCTGGCTGTATTGCACCGCGATGCACACGAGGTCTCAACCAAAGAAAGTATTTTCTGGACATTAGTATGGATAACACTTTCATTGCTGTTTTCGGTGTTTGTGTATTATGCCTTTGAAAAAGATTGGTTCGACATCGGGTTGAACAGTCACTTGACAGGCCGTGAGGCAGCTCTGAACTATCTAACCGGATATCTGATCGAATTATCGCTGAGTGCCGACAATATATTTGTTATTGCTATGATCATCACCTATTTTCATATACCCTTGAAGCATCAGCATGGCTTACTTTTCTGGGGGATTTTGGGCGCATTGGTTTTCCGGGGTATCATGATTGGTGTGGGTGTTGCTCTCATCCACCGTTTCGAATGGATCATTTATGTTTTCGGCGCTATCCTCATTTACTCGGCTCTTAAGATGCTCTTAATGGAGAAAAAAGAAATTGAGCCGGGAAAAAATCCTGTTGTCCGTTTTGTTGAACGCTTCTTCCCTGTTGCAAGGGAAATGGAAGGCGGAAAGTTTTTTACCTGTATTCAGGGGAAACGGGCTGTCACACCCCTCTTTATAGCGCTGATTGTTATCGAAACTTCCGACATCATGTTTGCCGTAGATAGCATACCGGCTATTTTTGCCATTACCACTGAACCATTCATCGTATTTACCTCCAATGTCTTTGCTATTCTCGGATTGAGGTCAATGTATTTTGTGCTTGCATCAGTCATTAAAAAATTCAGATACCTGCAGCAGAGCTTGGTGTTCATCCTCGGTTATGTTGGTATTAAAATGATGATCCAACATCATTTCCATCTTCCGGTATGGCTCTCTTTATGCATCATCCTTTTTATCCTTATTGCTGGAATCGTTGCCTCTGTTATTGCCGACAGGAAAGCCCGTTAGAATTATGTAAACCGTTTTGCGTTATATCTTCTTCCTGTTAACAGGTATTGATTTTCATTTTTTATATTTACAAAAAATAATGCTATGAATAGGTCTTATCTTTTTTTATTATGTTTTTCGGTAATTTTTATTTCTTCTATTGCGCAACCATCGGCAGAGTTAATCGAGCCCGACACAACAGTCAGAATCGGGAAACTTTCTAACGGACTGACGTATTATATCCGGCAAAATTCCAAACCGGAGAAACGCCTGTTGATGCGCCTTGCAGTAAAAGCCGGATCGGTACAGGAAGAGGATAATCAGGTAGGATTGGCTCATTTTGCCGAACACATGTGTTTTAATGGCACGAAAAATTTTAAAAAGCATGATCTGGTCAATACACTGGAGCAGATGGGTATGAAGTTTGGTCCTGAACTCAATGCTTTCACCAGCTTCACGCATACCATATATATCCTGCAGATACCTACGGATAAAGAGGGGTTGGTGGATAAGGGTTACCAGATCCTTGAAGATTGGGCGCATCAGGTCAGTTTTGATGATGAAGAGATTGATAAGGAGAGGGGAGTGATTATTGAAGAATGGCGGCTTGGGCTGGGCGCATGGGAACGGATGTTCCGCAAGTGGTTCCCCGAAGCCATGATGGGTTCACGCTTTGCTTCGCGCCTGCCTATCGGTCATCCCGATACCGTTAAATACTGCACCTATGAAACACTTCGCAGCTTTTACCGCGATTGGTACCGGCCCGACCTGATGGCTGTTGTGGTCGTTGGCGATCTGGATATTGATTCAACGGAAAAAAAGATTGTACAGCATTTCTCCCGGATCTCAAATCCCGCTTCTCCAAAAAAATATATTCAATACGATTTGATGAATTTTGATACCAACAGGGCGATCACGGTTACCGACCCTGAAGCCCTGCATCATCAGATGGATATCTATTTTAAAAAATATCCCAAAACACCTGTCACCACAGTGAATGATTTTCGTGATCATGTACTGCGCCGCGAACTGGTGAATTCACTAATCTATATGCGGCTGAAAGAACGTAGGGACAGGGCTGACGGTCCATTTATCAACACTGGAAC
>CAZRNJ010000088.1:0-9081 GCA_964601385.1 uncultured Bacteroidales bacterium
CCTATGGATAGTTTTACCCATGTTTTTACCACTGCTGATGAAGTGCGTTTTAGTGTTGGAATGCCTTATACTCAACGCAATTTTGATTTGTTCAGTCAACAATATTTGGCAATGAAGAAAAATATTGATGTAGATGTATTGTGCATTACCCCCCAAAAAAGAGAGATTAAAATTTATACGATTCATCCGGCTCAGGATGTTAAGTATAAACTCTTTTTTACCGCACGGCAACATAGCTGCGAGATGATGGCGAGTTATGTTCTTGAAGGTATGATTGATTATTTTCTTACATACAGCAGCGATCTGATCCGTGATTCGGCTGAAATTAAGTTTATCCCTTTTGTTGATGCTGATGGCGTTGAGGCGGGTGATCAGGGTAAAAACAGAATCCCCCGTGATCATAATCGCGACTACTCCGGTTCAAGTATCTATTGTTCAACGGCAGCTATCCGGGAACTGTTGCCTGCATGGTCTGATAATAAGCTTGTGGTTGGTATTGACCTCCATTGTCCCGGATTATTAGGATGGAGCAGTGAACAGATTTATTTTTATGGGTCGGAGAATAAGTTATCCGAGGCCGAAGAATTGATGTTGACTGATTTGGTGATAAGTCATCAGAAGGGAGAGTTGAAAATGAAGGGTGAAGCGTTCTATTTTTTTGGTTCGCCCAATAACAAAGGGATTGATTATAAACAAGGGATGGGTTTACACTATTTTATGCAGACCATTCCAGGTATACGCATTGCCACAACGCTTGAGTTCCCGTATGCAGTGGTTGACGGTAAAATTGTAACACAGAATAATGCGCGACAGTTTGGCTATGATCTGGGTTGTGCTATAGATATGTATTTGCAAGGGCTCAGTATCAGGTCTGGTCACGATTGATGACTTCGGCAGTTTCCGTTACGAAAATTACATTCGCGTTATACTGGCGCCAAGTGCATTGAGCCGTTCATCAATCCGTTCATAGCCACGGTCAATTTGTTCAATATTATGAATGGTACTGACGCCATCGGCCGACATTGCAGCGATGAGCAGCGCTACCCCTGCCCGGATATCTGGCGAACTCATCATCATCGGCTTTAATTTGATTTGTTTATTAAGCCCTATAACTGTTGCTCTGTGCGGATCGCATAATATAATTTGTGCGCCCATATCAATCAGTTTGTCAACAAAAAACAGGCGGCTTTCAAACATTTTCTGGTGAATCAGTACACTCCCTTTGGCTTGTGTGGCAACAACCAGCAGAATACTTAGCAGATCGGGGGTAAGCCCCGGCCATATCGCATCGGCAATATGCATGATGCCCCCATCCATAAAGGTCTCAATCTTATAGTGTTCCTGTGAAGGGATATAAATGTCGTCGCCGCGCCGTTCAAACTGTATACCCAAACGCCTGAACGAATCGGGAATGATGCCGAGATTATCGTACGAAACATTTTTTATCGTTAGTTCTGATCCGGTAATGGCTGCCATTCCAATAAAACTGCCTACTTCAATCATATCAGGCAGAATGGTATGGGTACAACCGTTAAGCTGCTTAACTCCTTCTATGGTCAGCAGGTTTGAGCCAATGCCGGATATCTTTGCTCCCATGCTGTTTAGCATTTTGCATAGCTGCTGAATGTAAGGTTCACAGGCCGCATTATAAATAGTGGTGATACCCTTGGCGCATACCGAGGCCATCAGAATATTTGCAGTTCCGGTTACCGATGCTTCATCAAGCAACATATAACATCCGGTAAGTTCTTTACAGGTAACAGAATAATGCTCCTTGTTTGAATCAAAATCAATAGTAGCGCCCAGTTTTTCGAAGCCGGCAAAGTGGGTGTCCATCCGCCTCCGCCCGATTTTATCACCGCCCGGCTTAGGCATATAAGCTTTTTTGAAACGGGAAAGAAGTGGGCCGACAATCATTACCGATCCGCGTAAACTGGCACTGTTACTGATAAAATCATCGGTAAGCAGATAATCAATATTGATGTTCCGGGCATTGAAGGTATAGCTGGAAGAATTATTCTTTTTTATCTGTACACCAAGGTTCTGGAGTATGCGAATCAGAATGTTTATGTCGAGAATATCGGGTATATTATGAATGATCACTGTTTCGGTAGTGAGCAGTGTAGCGCATATAACCTGCAATGCTTCATTTTTTGCGCCTTGCGGGTTGATTGTGCCCATTAATTTTTTTCCGCCTGTAACCCTGAATGAAGCCATGAAGGACTATCGTATTTATTATTTATGGTTCCTGCGATCGAAATGACGATGGTGATGCTCTTTCTGGTATTTCTTTTTCGGTTTTACAACAATATCGCGGCAGTCCGTAAGTTTTATGCTGCGGTCAACGGTTAGCCGGTGTTCCGATAATTCTTCCAGATCTTTGAAAATCTGTTCGTCATTGATGATTTCATCATTATTATATGTCAGATATAATCGCTTCATGTGGTTTGCAATCATCCGTATCAGATAATCGCGTTCCTGCTGATCATTTGTCTCAACCGCTTCTTTAATAAATAACTCAACAATCCGGCCGTAATGCTTCAGTTTAATGCTGTTTTTGCTGTATGCTACCTTTTTGGGCCGTTCTTTTAGTGTTTCGGGCTTGACAATTTCGAACGGATAATCAACATCAAGCTTAAAATTGGAAATGATGGCCAGATGATCCCATAATTTATGTTTAACGTCACTGTTCTCACGATAATGCGGGTTCAGGTTAGACATCACGTTTACTATGGCCTGCGCGCATTTATTGCGTTCATTCCGGTCTTCTATGGTCATGCAGTATTCGGCCAGCTTCTGCACATTGCGGCCATATTCCGGCAGTATCAGTTGTCCCCGCTGGGTATTATACTCGTATTTCATGTATATTTGATTTTGGTCTGTGTCTGAAAAAATTAAAAACCGGGATTTATTAAAGATAGTGTAGCGCAAAGATACATTTTTTTTGCAAATATCTGTAATTTAATCTTTATTCCGGTTTCAATACCAGGTATTCATGGGGTTGTAACGTATAGCTGCCGGCTATTTTACGGTTGTTTATAAGGTCATAAAAACCGGTTCCCGGATTTATGTTCACTTGTTCGTCCGTATGATTAAGGATGAAATAGTATTTTGTATTTCCTTTTGTCCGGCAGGTTACTTCAATCGTTTCAGGTATACCGTTCAGCAATGGTGTGATATTGGCTTCAACCGAATATTTTTTTAATAGCGCTCTGGCTGATTCGTAATTGAAGAATGAGCAATAGTAAATGGCTTTTCCCTTGTTTACTGTGTTTTCAGTACAGGCCGGAGTCCCCTTCATGTAGCCGGAGCCCCATGTTCCGGTAATTTGTGCTGTGGTAATTTTTGGAAAATCGGCAAAAACGTTCACCGGTATGCTGTCTGTACCCAGCCGGATGAAATTTGCATTGGATGATGGCGGTGGATAACAGTTAAAACCGTTTATGGTTAATCCAAAGATGCTGTTGAGTTCTATGGGCCAGACAAGCCAGGTCATTGAATTATTATAATCCTTCACTGCTGTATGTGCCCCGCTGATAAAGATTCCTCCGTTTGAAACAAATTTTTTTATTCGTTCGGCTAGTGGTTTATTCATCATTATTAAATAAGGGGCAAACACAATTTTATAATTTGAAAAATCATTGTTAATGCCGGTTATATCTACCTGAAGTTTAAGTTCAGATGCAGCCCGAATAAAATCTTCATAAACGGTTGTTATTGAAATTTCTTTTGTAAAAAACTGGTAGTCGTATACCCATTCATTTTCTATATTGCGTAAGATAGCAATATCTGAATGAATTTGTGAACCATAGATTTGGTCCCCGATAGATTTTAACTGTAATCCTTCTTTTTTAAACTCATCGAACCGTTCACGCGGTATGTTGTCGTGATCGAGTACACCAAACCAGTATTGCTCGGCTGCCTTATGGGCGGTGCGCCAGCGGAAGTGCGACATACCGTCGGCGCCATGAGCAATCATCTGGAAAGCCCATAAACTCATCTCACCCGGTCGCGGAGAGCGAAGCAGGTAACTCTGTCCACCGGTGCCCGTCTGTTCTTCCATAATCATATACCGGCCATTATAGCTTCTTGAGAGTGTTGCCATTGTTGCAGCGCGGTATTGGGGCTTTGCAAAAAAGCAGGGATAATTATCATGCGAATAAATATCCATCTTTTTGCTCATCTCATAGTAATCCAGATATCCGAATGTTCCATTGGTGGTAATAAAATCATCGGGGCACAGCGTATGGATAATATCATACTGAAGATTATAAAAACGAATAGCGCTCCATGAAAGAAATCTGCGGTAATCGAGCATGGTTGCCGGATTATGATAAGCCGATGAAACAACGGGAATGGATATCTGACTCCACTGATTATACCATTGGCTCCAGAATGCAGTGCCCCAGCGGTGGTTCAGTGTGTCAAGCTGACGGTACCGTTCCATGAGAAATCGTCGGAATTCTTCATGGTCTTCAGGCCCGAATGATTCACGGGCATGACAGTAAATCTCATTGTCAATCTGCCACCCGATCACATCGGGATGACCGGCATAGTGGGTGGCCATGGCTCGTGTTATTTTTGCGCAAAATTCGCGGTATTTACTGCTGTGGTATGAAGTGTGCTGGCGAGTCTGGTCATTGCGTTTCAGCCCATCGGGATCAACGATGAGTACCTCGGGATAGTTTTGTGTGAGCCATTTGGGTGGAGCGGCAGTGGGTGTGCCCATGATGACCTTGATATTGTATTTTGCAAGTGTTGCAATTGCGCGATCAAATAGATCGAACTGGTATTCTCCTTCGCGGGGTTCAAAGTAATACCAGGCAAATTCACCGATCCGGACAGTGTTAACACCACATTCTTGCATCCGGCGTGCATCATCGTCCCACAGGGTTTCAGGCCAGTGTTCCGGATAATAACATACACCAAAAATAAAATGGTCGTAACCGCCTGCATTTGCAGGAAGGAGACATAATGAACAGATTAGTATAATAAAATATTTTTTCATGATGTTATAAAAAAACGCAGTAACAAATTATGATTGAGATGGAATTATCCTCAGGCGTGCAAATTTCAGCAGTAAATTTTTTTCACCACTATCGGCAAATAGAACCAGTGCTTTGCTATCGGGCAGGGTTCCTTCAATCGAAATTACTTTACCCAGCCCAAATCGTTGGTGTTCCACAATCATCCCTTCGGCGATGATTGCCGGATCGTCGTATTCGAAAAGTTCAGTAGTTTTGGCTTTTTCATTTTTTAAGGCCTGATTGACCCGTACCAACTTAGGTGATACAGGCGCGATAAACCGTTCGGTACGCACTGTTGATTGGGGCTTATGGCTTTTGAATTCGGTTGTTTGTAGTTTCCGATGGCTGTTATTCCGGATTTCGGGCATTATTAAATATTGCCGGTCAATTTCATCAACAAATCGGCTGGGCGTGCAGGTTATCCGTTCACCGTATTTATAGCGTTCCCTGGCGTAGGATATGCAGAGCCGTTTGCGGGCGCGGGTTATGGCTACATAGAACAGACGGCGTTCTTCTTCAAGATTGTCATTTTCTGTCAGAGCCATATAGTTTGGAAATAGATTTTCTTCCATTCCGGCAATAAAAACATGGTTAAATTCGAGCCCTTTTGCGGAATGAATAGTCATTAGGGATACATGATTGCGGTTTTTCGGATCCTCTTTATCGTCGCGTGTTAACAAGGATACATTTTCAAGAAAATGGCGCAGGGTAGCGGTCTCACCATCACCGGCCATGGCATCGGCCAGTTCCTGTATGCTGTTTAGTAATTCTTCAACATTTTCTTTTCTGGGTATGTTTTCCAGTGATTCAATTTCGTTTAAATCAGCCCAGATTCCCATTTCTTTAACGATAGAAAAGCCCAGTTCGTAAGGGGGCTCGGTATCTATCCTTGATGCATAATTATCTAAACTGGCGGTAAATTGTCTGATGCGCGCAAGGGTACTTCGGCTGATTCCTATGTCGGGAACATCAGCACGTGTGACAACGTCCCACATGGTTATCTGGTGCTGGTTGGCAAAATCTTCAATACGCGAAAGGGTTGTGTCGCCAATGCCGCGTGACGGATAATTGATAATCCGCTTGAATGCCTCATCGTCTTTATGATTCACAATGAGACGGAAATAGGCAAGCACATCTTTAATTTCTTTCCGGTCGTAAAAAGATAAACTGCCGTATACCTTGTATGGGATATTTGTGTTTCGCAGCGCATCTTCAAAAATACGTGACTGTGCATTTGTGCGGTATAAGATAACATGATCGCTGTATGAGGTACCGTTGCTGTTGCAGTTGCGGCTGATGAGGCGTGCAATAAGATAGGCCTCTTCCTGGTCGGTTTTGGCATCAATGACCTGTATTTTATCACCCTGTTGTTGTTTCGAAAACAGCTGTTTGGGGATCTGGTTGCTGTTACGTTCAATAATGCTGTTTGCTGCATTTACAATGTTTTGTGTTGAACGGTAATTCTGTTCTAGTTTATAGATTTTGCATTCGTTAAAATCTTTTTTGAAGTTAAGAATGTTGCGGATGTCGGCGCCACGGAACGAGTAAATGCTTTGCGCATCATCACCGACAACACATACATTTTTGTGATGTTCCGAAAGGTATCGTACAATTTTGTATTGAGCATAATTGGTATCCTGAAATTCGTCTACCAGGATGTAGCGGAAGCGCTCCTGGTATTTTTTAAGCAGATCGGGAAAGTCCCTGAAAAGAATATTGATATTCAGAAGCAGGTCGTCAAAATCCATAGCATCCGATTTTTTGCAGCGGATAACATAATTACGGTATATCTCACCGGTAAGCGGTTTGTGCGCAATCCGGTCGGTTATTGTAATTTGTCCGTTAGTCAGGTAATCCTGCACTCCAATCAGGTTGTTTTTTGCCCATGAGATACGATGAAATACTGCTGATGGCTTATATTGCTTATCATCCAGACCAAGTTCTTTAATAATTTTTTTTATGATGCTCTGGGAGTCCGATGAATCGTAGATGGTAAAGTTGGATGAATAACCGAGAGTTGCCGCTTCACGTCTTAAGATACGGGCAAATACCGAATGAAAAGTGCCCATCCATAAATGCTTTGCCAGATGTTCACCGGCAATCTGGGCAATGCGTTGTTTCATCTCTCCTGCTGCTTTATTGGTAAAGGTCAGCGCCATAACTGTATCCGGAGAAACATTTTTGCTTAAAAGGTGTGCAATACGGAATGTGAGTACGCGTGTCTTACCCGATCCGGCACCGGCTACCACTAATGAGGGACCCTCTGTGTCGGTAACAGCATTTCGCTGTGATTCGTTTAATTCTGTCAGATAATTCATCGTTTTTCCGGCTATAAAAATACGATTTGACTCTTAACAAAAGCATTTTGTGGCCATGCTTTTATTAACAATCCAAATAAAATCAATAAAACAGGCGCAACACAGGAAAAAATAGTTTATTGGCAAATACATACTATTTTTGGTACTTTTGAGTTTTTAAGCAATGGAATAGAGCTATGATGTATAGATTTCTCTTATTGTTCAGTATATTTTTTGTTATTACCCGTAGCATTAATGCACAGATTACTGCTTTGGGGCATTCACGCGAAGACACGGCCTGGTACGCTACCGATACGTTGGTGAAAATAGATACTCTCTATGCATCAACAGTTTATTTTCGTAAACATACTGCATATATAGATAGTATTTCCGGTAAGCAGTATACTCTTGTGTCGGATACTATTTACCGGAATGATTCGGCGTTTTATACCTTGAAAACAATCTATTCTACCATCAATCGTGATACGATATATTATTTTAAAGCCAACGATACAGTAGTTATACGTTTTTACGAATTCTTTTTCGAGCATCGCATCTATTCTTATTTTATTACCGATACGTCAGCGCGCAGGAGTGGGATACTTACCGCAAAATATTCACCTTCTGACGGAGGTTTATGGGATTTCGTCTGGTCTAAATATAATCCGGAAACTGATTTGTTTGTTGATTTTCAAACTAATTCAGGGGTGAATTCATCTGTTGCCGACTCATTGGCAACCGGCGGATACAGGGTGAGCATTACGAACGGGATTACAGACACAGTGTATTATGCATGGGTATTTAATTATTATCTTAATGTAACGCTCGGTCCGATGAAAAATTTTGCCGGCGAGGTTAAGTCCGGTTTTTATACCTGCGAATATCTGAAGTTTGATGGGACTATTACGGTTGATACAATGTATTATTATAGTGTTTATACTCATCTGCCGGACACTCTGGAGAACAAGGTTACAATGGCATGGACATCTAAACCATCAACTGAAATCCGAAAGCCGCCGCAATGGAAAAAGCTCAATCCTGATACACGCTCGTACGATCTTAAAGCCGAGGATACAGATTATACGCTGACCATAGATGATAGTTTTGGTCGTAGTTTATCCGATAATGTCAGATATATCTCAATACAAACTGAAGCTCTTTTCGATTTATATTTTAAAGATGGAAAGGCCGATAAGGAGGAACGCGATTGGGAAAAATCCGAAAGCCCAAAGGGGTCAGCGCCCTTGAAGACGATATTTGTCAGTACATCCAAGAATAGCGCCTGGGTTGAATGGTTTATCAGTGATTCGGCTGATTTTACTATTTATAAATCGTTACCTATTGGTGAAACACCAGTTAAATATGATACATCGCATATATTTTATATCCCCAAAACGTATGCGGTAAAAATGGTTTCGCATAGCGATGAAAATTGTACCGATACCATTGCGCTTGAGGAAGGGATCGTGGTTGAAAAATCGGAATTAAATATCCCTAATGTATTTAGCCCGAATGGTGATGGTTTCTATGATGTTTTTAAACCCGAGAAGGAGATGTCTATCCGGAAAATTGAAGTGATCATCTTCAGTCCATGGGGCGATGAGGTATATTATTATAAAGGCGATATGTCCCAATGGGAAGGTTGGGATGGACGAATACGCAACTCTGAAAAAGTGGCTTCGCCCGGAATGTATTTTTATATTATTAAGGCCGCGGGATGGGAGTCCGATCCGCAGG
Source organism: uncultured Bacteroidales bacterium (assembly GCA_964601385.1). Classification (GTDB taxonomy): domain Bacteria; phylum Bacteroidota; class Bacteroidia; order Bacteroidales; family JBBRXJ01; genus CAZRNJ01. Next base: position 9,062 of record CAZRNJ010000088.1, read on the forward strand.
TAAAATACACAGGTACCGAA
>CAZRNJ010000089.1:0-9079 GCA_964601385.1 uncultured Bacteroidales bacterium
GGAATCAGTTTGCCTGTTTCTCTGCAAATGCCGTAACTTTTGTTTTGAATCCGTACCAGAGCGGCCTGAAGATGTTGTATGAATTTTTGCTGACGCTGCGCCAAACGGCCGGCCTCTTCTTTTGAAAGTGTGGTTGCACCTTCTTCGAGTACCTTAAAGGTAGGTGATGTATCGTCTGTATCATTGCTGCCGTTATGGTTGATAGCATTTTTCAGCAACTCATAATCTTCTTTTGCTTTTTCCAGTTTCTGAACAATCAGATCACGGAATTCTTTTAACTCTTCGTCTGAATAGCGTGTTTTTTCTTTTGCCATAACACTAAAGATTTAATTCAATTAATGATTAAAACCGTTAAGCTTTTTCTATCCTCAAGCCAATGGGTAACTCGTTTATTTCGACAAAAGTACTATTATTTTCATTTATTGAGTCAACTAAACGAATAGATTTTGCAAGTGTCTGTGATCCAATATATTCCATGTGTTTTTTTATGGCTTCTTCAATCCATTCGGCGCGTTGTACTTCAATGTTGATTTTGTCGGTTACATCAAAATCTTTTTCTTTTCGCAAGTTCTGTATACGGTTAATTAATTCGCGCGCGATACCTTCCTGTTTAAGGGCATCGGTAACCTGTATGTCGAGGGCTATGGTTATCGAACCCTCGTTGGCTACTAACCAGCCGGGAATATCTTCGGAAATGATTTCTACATCTGCAGTGGTAATTATTGCTTTTTCTCCGGAAAGAAATAATTCAAAATGGTTATTTTTTTCAAGTTGTAGTATTTCCTGCTGTGAAAATTTGGTTATACACGCGGCTACTTCCTTCATTTGTTTGCCAAACCGCGGCCCCAGTTTTTTAAAATCCGGTTTAATTTTTTTTATCAGGATACCCGAAGTATCATCAATATACTGTACTTCTTTAACATTTACTTCGGACAGAATCAGGTTTTTTACCTGTTCGAAATTTTCCTTGAAAAGAGCCGAAGACACGGGTACCATAATTTTTTGCAATGGCTGTCGTACTTTGATATTTACTTTCCGGCGCAGCGAAAGAATCATGGATGATGCTTTTTGCGCAATGTCCATCCTGTCTTCTAAGTTTTTATCAATAGCTGAGTTGACCGCAACAGGGAATGTTGCAAGGTGTACCGAAGAAACCTGATGTTTTCCGGTAACACGGTTCAGATCGCCGAATAATTTCTCACAATAAAAGGGCGCGATGGGTGAGCCGAGTATGGCGACTGTTTCGAGGCATGAATAAAGTGTTTGATAGGCAGCCAGCTTATCATGACCCATTTTGCCGCCCCAGAATCGTTTGCGGTTTAACCGTACATACCAATTGCTGAGATTATCCATCACAAAGTCCTGTATGCAGCGGCCGGCTTTCATCGGCTCATAATTATCGTAATGTGAAGTTACTTCAATGATTAGCGAATTCAGAAGCGAAATAATCCACCGGTCTATTTCAGGTCGTTCTGTTATTGGTATTTCTTGTTCTTCACCGGTATAATTGTCAATGTTTGCATACAGAGCAAAAAAAGAATATGTATTATATAAAGTGCCGAAAAATTTCCGGTTTACTTCTTCAATCCCTTCAACATCAAATTTCAGGTTATCCCATGGAGCAGCATTAGTGATCATATACCATCGCATAGGATCTGATCCGTATTTTTTAATAATCTCAAATGGATCAACCGCATTGCCTAGCCGTTTCGACATTTTGTTGCCGTTTTTATCCAATACTAATCCGTTTGAAATAATATTTTTAAAGGCCACCGAATTAAAAAGTACTCCGGCAATGGTATGTAGAGTGAAAAACCATCCCCGGGTCTGGTCAACGCCTTCTGCAATAAAGTCGGCAGGAAATAAATCGGGGAAAGCATCTTTGTTTTCAAACGGATAGTGTACCTGTGCATAGGGCATAGCGCCTGAGTCGAACCATACGTCTATCAGGTCGGGTTCACGAAACATTTTTTTTCCTTTGGTTGAACATAAGATAATCTGATCAACAAAGGGACGGTGTAAATCGAGCAATAAATAGTTTTTGTCAGAGAAATCGTCCGGTTTGAAATCATTCAGCGGATTGCTCTTCATAAAACCGGCTTTAACTGAACGTTCAATCTCATTTTTTAACTGAGCAAGGGAGCCAATGCAAATCTCTTCATCCCGGTCTTCGGTAACCCATATCGGAAGTGGTGTTCCCCAGTAGCGTGAACGTGAAAGGTTCCAGTCCAAAAGGTTTTCGAGCCATTTACCGAAACGGCCTGAACCGGTTGACTCGGGTTTCCAGTTGATGCTATTGTTTAATTGAATCAGTTGATCTTTTGCGGCTGTGGTTTTTATAAACCATGAATCGAGCGGATAATATAATACCGGCTTATCAGTGCGCCAGCAGTGGGGATAGGAGTGTTCATATTTCTCAATACGGAATGCTTTATTTTCTTTTTTTAGCATCACAGCTATATCCACATCAACCGAAGGACTATCGGTAGAGGTCTTGCTGTCATATTCATTCTTAACGTAACGTCCCGAAAAGGGTTGGTATAATGCGGTATTTACTGATTGGGAACGAAAGGCCGGATTCATTTCTTCTAAAACGAAAAAGCGTCCTTTTTTATCTACTAAGGGTGACCGGTTGTTATGCAGGTCTTCAACAACCAGCAGCGGAATATTATATTGTTTGGCCATCCGGTAATCGTCGGCTCCGAAGGTTGGCGCTATGTGTACTATTCCTGTGCCGTCTTCGGTGGTAACAAAATCGCCCATAACAACCTTAAAACCGCCTGGCTCCGGCTTAATCCATTCGATTAGTTGATGATATTGAATTCCGTCCAGTTGTTTTCCTTTTAGTTTTCCTAAATGCTGGTATGGAAGATGTTTATCGCCGGGCTTAAATGTGTCGAAACTCAGGTTATTGTCTTTCTCCTGAAAATATGCGCCTGCACGGTCTTCGGCTATAATCACGGTTGCTGGTGCGCCGGTATAGGGATTCAGCGTTTTTATCTTCAGATAAGTAATGTCGGCTCCTGCAGCCAGCGCAGTATTTGATGGCAATGTCCAGGGAGTGGTTGTCCATGCAAGGATATAGAGTGGAGTATCGGTATCGCTGAATAAAAATTCGGATTTGTTGTTGCGTATAACATTAAACATTGCAACGCAAGAGGTGTCTTTAACGTTTCGGTAGCAACCGGGCTGATTTAATTCATGTGTACTGAGTCCTGTCCCTGCTGCAGGTGAATAGGGCTGTATAGTGTAGCCCTTATAGAGATATCCCTTTTTATACAATTCGGACAAAAGCCACCATAGCGATTCGATATAACGATTATCACAGGTAATATAGGGATTGTCCATATCTACCCAATAGCCCATTTTTTCGGTTAGTTCTTCCCATGCTCCGGTGAATTTCATGACCTCGGTGCGGCAGGTATCATTGTATTCTTCGATTGATATTTTGGAGCCGATATCTTCTTTGGTAATGTTCAGTTTTTGTTCTACACCCAGTTCTACAGGCAAACCGTGTGTGTCCCACCCGGCCTTGCGGTTTACCTTGTATCCGCAGAGCGTTTTGTATCGGCAGAATATATCTTTGATGGTTCGCGCCATGACATGATGAATCCCCGGCATCCCGTTGGCTGAAGGCGGCCCTTCATAAAAAATGAATGAACGACCATTGGCGCGGGTTGAAATACTTTTTTCAAATGTCTTATCTTTCTTCCAGAAATCCAGTATCTCACGGTTAATCTCCGGAAGATTAAGTTGCTTATATTCTGCAAATTTATTGCTCATTCACGCGAAATTTAAGGGGAGTAAATATAGTAAAAACGGTTGACTATAATATTGATCCGGGTTTTTGAAATTGAAAAACCGCAAACAAGTAATGTATTGAAAATGAATTAATATCCGGTAATTTTCCGCAGAAAATTATCCTGAGATAAGCTTTTCAGAGAATTGATTTTTAAGAGTGTTTTTATGGATATTTTTATGGGAAGAATAAATCGGTTATATTTTTTAATCAATGATATAATGCAGTCCTTTGCTTTTGCGGCGATGACTGGCAGCGCGAATAATGAGATAGGCCACATTGATGAGGTTTCGTAGTTCGCAAAGCTGGCGCGACAGCAAACTTTTTTCGTAATGCTCTTCAACCTCATTGTAGATGATTTCGAGCCGGGAGAGTGCCATTTCGAGGCGCCGTTGCGACCGGACAATGCCGACATAATCATTCATCATTGATTGCAGTTCGCGGAGGTTATGGGTGATCATTACCAGTTCTTTGGGTTTACCTGTTCCTTCGGTGTTCCATACGGGTATGTCGCGGTTGATGGTTAGTTCCGAAAGCCGCTGTATTGCATCGTTTGCTGCCCGGTGTGAGAAAACTACTGCCTCAAGCAGTGAATTGGATGCGAGCCGGTTTGCTCCGTGCAGGCCGGTACATGCGGCTTCACCACCTACATATAATCGGTGAATGGTTGATTCGCTGTTGCTGTCAACCTTGATACCCCCGCATTGATAGTGAGCTGCCGGCACAACCGGAATCATTGATTGTGCAATATCAATATTCAATGTAAGACATTTGGAGTAGATATTCGGGAAGTGATGTAATAATTGTTCTTTATTCAAATGTGTACAATCGAGATAAACATATTCATCGCCCCGTGTTTTCATTTCAAAGTCAATAGCCCGGGCAACAATATCGCGCGGAGCCATAGCGCCCTGAGGATGGTATCGCCCCATAAATTCGGAGCCATCTTTGGTTCGTAATATGCCGCCAAATCCGCGAAGCGCCTCAGTGATAAGAAATGATGGACGTTCGCCCGGATTATACAATGCCGTAGGATGAAATTGAAAAAACTCCATATTCTCCAGTACGCCTTTTGCCCGGTGTACCATGGCTATGCCGTCACCGGTCGCGATAAGCGGATTGGTTGTGGTTTGGTATACATTGCCCGAACCGCCGGTAGCAATAAATGTAATTTTCGACAGAATTGTGTTTACTTCATTCGTGCGCAGGTTTAAAACATAACTCCCGTAACATTCGGTGTCGGTGTGTATTCGTTTTACTACTTTACCAAGATGATGCTGGGTGATGAGGTCAACAGCAAAATGGTATTCGAGTATCTGTATATTGGGATGGGACTCGACCATGTTGGTTAATTTTCGCTGAATCTCATAACCGGTATTGTCTTTATGATGCAGCACACGGTATTCGGAATGTCCGCCTTCGATGCCCAGATCGAAGTTCCCATCGGCCGTACGGTCGAACGATACGCCCCAGTTAATCAGTTCATGGATGCGTTGTGGTGCTTCGGTAACGACCATCTCTACTACATTACGGTTGCATAAACCATCACCTGCTTCCAATGTGTCTGAAATATGCTTGTCGAAATGATCCATGTCCGAAATAACCGAGGCAATTCCTCCCTGAGCATAACGGGTATTGGTTTCGTCAATACGGTCTTTACTGATGATGATTACCGTGCCATGTTCGGCGGCTTTGAGGGCAAACGACAGGCCGGCGATGCCGGAACCGATAACTAAAAAATCAACTTCTAATGTCATGCACCTGTGTTTGACGCGTAAAAGTAAAAAAAAAGCCGGCTAAATGAAAGCCGGCTCAAATGCTTATGTGAGGTTAATCTATTTGTACAACTTTTGTGGTAATAACATCATCGTTAACAAATATCTTAACGATATATGCGCCGGGACGCATACCATTTTCGGATGCCTTCACCTGGAACTTGTGAGCGCCGGCTTCAATGGTGCCTAAATTGTGGCTCTTGATTTGTTTGCCTGTATTATCGTATATGGACAGCGTTACCTTGCTGCTTTCTGACAACGAGTAATTTACATCAAATGCTTCGGAATAAGGGTTAGGATAAATGGAAAGCTTTATTCCTTCTCCTGCCAATTTTTTTGTGTTTTTGTCATCATCATCATTACCCGGTTTTTGAACGATATTGCCTGCATCGGCATAATAGGCCGTACGTGAAATGTATGTTTTACCCGGTGTTACTTCCTGAATGATGGATAAAAGGGGATAGCGCACTTCCTTGCAATACCAGCGGTAGGTGATGGTTGATGTTTGGCAGGTACCTTGCGAATAGTTCAGCGTTGTTTTGTGGCGTAAAACATTGTTTATTTCAACACCGCCCGGAAGGAGTAGTGTCCCGCATCCGTCGGCTTCAAGCGAGTAGGTTCCGCCAATGGGATTAGCATTTGCTTCGGTTCCGCTATAACCGCTGAATGTGCCTTCGTGAACATCTCCGTAACTGAAAGGGAAAATCATCTTTGCCCACGGATTATCAAAGCGTATTAATCCATTGCCACAGCCAATTACTCCATAGTTGTCAATTCTGTCTTTCGTTACTTTAAAGTAGAATTTATTCCCAAATTCTTCAATTACTGCATTAGCTTGCGGGATTTCATCAAACCGTGGTGTTTCCATCGAATTGATCATGTGGCTCGTGAGGTCACCGGCTGATGTAAGATCTGTAAAGTCCCATACCTGTGAAGCCCCCGGTGTTCCAACGCCTGTATTGTTGGTAATAATAAAGTGATGATTATCACCCGTGCGTATTGCGTGGGTTTCGTATTTCATTACAAATTGCGCCGACACAGCTACAGTAAGCAGTGCGCATCCTGTTGTGAATAAACTTTTTTTCATATTATTCTGAATGGTTTAATTAGGTTATTTGTCAACCATAAAATTACGAAAAATTAATCAAACAAAGTTTTTTTTTAAATTTTTTTTGCGACTGGGTTAAATCCTTGGTTATTATTATTTTACTGTTTATGTCATTGTTTTGTTATCTAGGCAATCCGGAAAAAAATGATTATTTTTGAATGAACGGGATTAACTTAAAACATGGAGACAGCCGGCGATTTAACACTTTTAAAAGATATTGCAATAATATTTGCATTATCGGTACTGGTAAATGTTCTTTTTTCGCGGCTAAAAACACCTACGGTAGTGGGATATCTGATTACCGGGATAATTGCCGGGCCTCATGTTCTTTCTATCGTTGGATCGCAGCACGACATCGAGTTTATGGCTGAGATAGGTGTTATTCTGCTTCTTTTTACTATTGGCATGGAATTTTCTCTCAAACATCTTTTGAAGATTCGCTATATTGTTTTCTGGGGCGGTTTGATACAGGTGTTGCTTTCTGCTGCAATTTTCTTTTTTCTGTCACGGGTTTATGGACTTCAATGGCAGCCGGCCATTTTGATTGGTTTTCTGACAGCATTGAGCAGTTCTGCCCTGGTGCTTAAAATTTTACAGGACCGGTCGGAATTAACCTCGAACTATGGTCGTACCGTACTGGGCATTCTTATTTTTCAGGATCTGCTGCTTGTGCCGTTATTACTGTTTACCGACCTGCTGGCTCAGTCCGATGTTAATTATTCAACCATGGTGCTTGTACTTCTTTTAAAGGCAGCAGCGATTATTACTTTGGTGTTTATTGGGAATAAATTTTTATTGCCCCGGCTGCTCTACCAGATTGCAATGACCAAGAATCAGGAATTATTTATGCTCAGTATTTTTTTGATTTGCATAACGGTTGCGCTTATTACATCGTCGTTAGGCATGTCTCTGGCTTTCGGAGCGTTTCTGTCAGGGCTCATGGTCTCGGAATCGGAATACAGCCATAATGCGTTTGGTAATCTCGAACCAATAAAAAATACATTTACCAGCTTCTTTTTTGTTTCTATCGGAATGCTTCTCGATATTGGTTTTTTTTTCGAAAACTACCGGCTGATTTTGCTTAGTGTGTTTTTAATTATTTTTTTTAAAACCATTATTGCTGCTTTTACCGGATTTGTTTTAGGACACACCTTAAGAGGAACTATACTGGTTGGTTTTGCCCTGTCTCAGATTGGCGAGTTTTCATTTGTTCTTGTGAGAGAGGGGTATTCACTGGCTATTATTGATTCGTTCTACTACCGCTTATTTATTGCCGCTGCTGTGTTAACCATGATGCTTACTCCATTGCTGATGGAACTATCGTCGCCCTTCGCCCGTTTTCTGTTGCGTTTTAATCTGCCACTAAAACTGGTGAATGGTATGTTTCCGTTACCCGAAATTGAACTGCCGTCCATGAGCAATCATGTGGTGATTATCGGGAAAGACAGTTGTGCATTGCGGATCTCCGATATGGCAAATGATATTCATCTTCCGCATGTATCGGTAGTTTTTGACCCATCTATTGTCAGGGAACGTGTGAAACGCGGAGATATGACTATTTATGGAGATGCAGTAAATGAGCCCATTTTGCTTAAAGCACATACAGATACTGCGGATATTATTGTTATTTCGGTGGGAAACCTGATTCCGTGTATGGCCATTATTGAAAGCGTCCGGAGGGTTAACAAAAATGCTTTGCTATTGGTTCGAACACGGCATATTCGCGATGCCGGGCAGCTTTATGCCATTGGCGCTGATCAGGTCCTTTCGGAAAAATTTGAAATTGCCATGGATTTTTTTAGCCGGGTTCTGGAGAATAAAAAATACCAAAATGATGAGATTGCTTCTATTATTTTAACTATGCGGAACAAGGAAAACCAGAATACCTAAATATTTATAATTGCTAAAATTTAATTTATAATAATTTGATTTACAGTTAATTACAAATTTTCAGATTTCCTGGTGTTTTTAAGTTAAAAAAAATTTACATTTGCAGTTCCAAAAAATGGTACCATAGCTCAGTTGGTAGAGCAACGGACTGAAAATCCGTGTGTCCGTGGTTCAATTCCACGTGGTACCACCCAAGCCCTTGTAAAATTCGTTGTTTTGCAAGGGCTTTTTATTTAATTCTGGTATGTGTAAATGGTAGAAGTTATACCTTTTGGAATAATAATTTAGTCTAAATGTCATCCGTATAATGCCGATGTAACAAATGTTTAGTCCATTTACATTGGACTATTACATTTGTCCAATCGGTATTACAATATTTAAAAAACGCGCAAATTGACATTGTATTTAGTTCAAAGATAAATAGAAGGTCTACTCTGGATCTGCTGATGGATTAATCCCAGATCCGTCATTAGAATTACGAAGGCACAAGGAAAGGCCAACTCATTA